>DAICYJ010000070.1 GCA_027311705.1 Novosphingobium sp.
ACCGCGATCAGCAATGGTGTCGGCATCACCACCAGCGCCAGCATCGCCCAGCCGACATAAAAGGCACCGGTCACCACAGCCGCGCCCATCTTCGCCGGATCGGTCGCGATCTTCGAAGCGAGGCTCACATATTCGAAGAACACCGCAAACGCGACGAGGGCGATGAATCCGTCGAGCACGACTCCATCCCGCCAAACGGCCAGCCCCACCAGCACCAGCATCACCACAGCCGAAGCAACACGTACCGGCAGGTCACTACGCCTTGTCGGCGCTTCAGGTGCGGTTAGGTGCGGTTCAGCGTCCGCCATAGCGACGCTCCCGCTGGGTGAATTCTGCGAGCGCTTCGGCCAGGTGCGCCGGGCCGAAATCGGGCCACAGCACGTCCATGAAGATCATTTCGGCATAGGCCGCCTGCCACAGCAGGAAGTTGGAAAGCCTTACTTCTCCAGAGGTTCGGATCAGCAGGTCGAGCGGCGGCAGGTCCGCCGTATCCAGTTCCGCCGCAATGCTTTCGGGCGTGATCGCCCCCTTGGAAGCTGCCGCACTGGCCGCGCGGGCGATCTCGTCCTGCGATCCATAGTTGAGCGCGACAACAAGCGTCGTCCCGTCGTTGCCCGCCGTCCGCGCCAATGCACCTTCGATCAGTTCCACAACATCGGGCGCGAACGCCTTGTAATCGCCGATAATTTTCAGCCGGACGTTGTTGGATGCGAACTCGTCAAGGTCGGCGATGATGAACCGCTTCATCAGCCCCATCAGCGCCGAAACCTCGTCTTCAGGCCGGCTCCAGTTCTCGGTCGAAAAGGCATAAAGCGTCAGCGCCTGCAGCCCCATGTCGCGCGCCGCCTTCACCGTGCGACGCACCGCCTCTACCCCGCGCTGATGCCCCAGCGCGCGCGGCATATGGCGTTTCTTGGCCCAACGCCCGTTGCCATCCATGATGATGGCCACGTGCCGGGCGCCTGCCGGAACCTCCCCGCCCTTATCGTGAGCTTTCAGAAGGCTCACTTGCCGAGGATTTCCTTTTCCTTATGCGTCGCCGCCTCGTCCGCCGCCTTGATGATCTCGTCGGTAAGCTTCTGCAGTTCGGTCTCCAGACGCTTGCGATCGTCCTCGGAGATTTCCTTCTTGTTCTCGTCGGTCTTCAGGGCATCCATGCCGTCGCGGCGCACGTTGCGGATCGCAATCCGTGCTTTTTCAGCATATTGCGAGGCCAACTTGGCAAGTTCCTTGCGGCGTTCCTCGGTCAGATCGGGGATCGGCAGGCGCAGCGTCTGGCCGTCGTTGATCGGGTTGAGGCCCAGCCCCGCCGAGCGGATCGCCTTTTCCACCGGGCCGACGTTCGATTTGTCCCACACCTGCACCGAAAGCAGGCGCGGTTCGGGCGCAGAAATCGTCGCCACCGACGACAGCGACATGCTCGATCCGTAGACCGTCACCATCACCGGTTCCAACAGCGCGGTATTGGCGCGGCCGGTGCGTAAGCCCGAAAGGTCGCCCTTCAGCGCCTCAACGGCACCCTTCATCCGGCGTTCGAGATCGGCCTTGTCAAATTTGGCCATGTCAGGCGTCCTTCTTCACGGTGGTCTGGGTTCCCTCGCCCGCGAGGATGCGGGCAAGATTGCCCTGCTCGCGGATCGAAAACACGACGATGGGGATGGAATTGTCGCGGCACAGCGCGACGGCAGAAGCATCCATCACCTGCAGGTTGTTTGCGAGGACCGTGTCGTAATCCACGGTTTCATAACGCTTTGCGTCCGGGTTCTTCTTGGGGTCGGAGTCATAGACCCCGTCCACGCTGGTGCCCTTGAGCAATGCATCGCACTTCATCTCGGCGGCGCGCAGCGCAGCGCCGGAATCGGTGGTGAAGTAGGGGCTGCCCACACCGGCGGCGAAAATCACCACGCGGCCTTTTTCCAGATGGCGTTCGGCACGGCGACGGATCACCGGCTCGCACACCTTGTCCATCTCGATCGCCGACTGAACGCGGGTGTGAACACCCAGTTTTTCCAGCGCGGACTGCATCGCCAGCGCGTTCATCACGGTGGCCAGCATGCCCATGTAATCGGCCTGCGCGCGGTCCATGCCCTTGGCCGCCCCCGCCATGCCGCGAAAGATGTTGCCCCCGCCGATGACGAGGCAAAGCTCCAGCCCGCTGTCCTTGGCAGCCTTCACTTCGGCGGCCATCTGCGCGACGAAATCGGTGTCGATGCCGAACTGCTGGTTGCCCATCAGCACCTCGCCAGACAGCTTGAGCAGGATGCGCTTGTACTTGGGAAGGCTCATGGGCGTACGATCACTCGGCAAGGCTGGGAGGCGCGGCCCTTATACGCGGCTAAAGCGGCGTGCCAAGGGCAGGAAAGGCGTTATCCGGACACACAAGTCCCCGCGCGGACAAGCCCGGAGGCCCGTCCGCGCGGGGACGATGTGCGCGTTTCGCTTTACTTGAGGCCGGCGGCCGCCGCGACTTCCGCCGCGAAGTCGGTTGCTTCTTTCTCGATGCCTTCGCCCAGCTGGAAGCGGACGTAGTCGACGAGCGTGATCTTCGTGCCCGCAGCCTTGCCGGCCGCTTCGACGACCTGCGCAACCGGGGTCTTGTTGTCCATTACGAACACCTGCGAAAGCAACGCGTTGTCCTTGGCGAACTTGGCGACCGCGCCATCGACCATCTTGGCCTGCACATCGGCGGGCTTGCCGCTTTCGGCAGCCTTCTCTGCGGCGATCTTGCGTTCGCGCGCGATCATTTCGGGATCGAGGCCATCGGCGTTCAGCGCCTGCGGGAAAGCCGCCGCGATGTGCATGGCGATCTGCTTGCCCAGCGGTTCGAGCACGTCGGCGCCCGCTTCGGATTCCAGCGCGACGAGCACGCCGATCTTGCCGAGGTTGGTGGCAGCCGCGTTGTGTACATACGACACCACGACGCCGTTCGTCACCGAAACGTGCTTCAGGCGGCGCAGCTGCTGGTTTTCACCGATCGTGGCGACATTGTTGGTCAGCTTTTCCGTGACGGTGCCGCCGTCGGGCCAGGCTGAGCCTTTGAGCGCTTCGACATCGGCCGACGCTTCGGCAAGCGCAACTTCGGTCGCCTTGCGCACGAAGTCCTGGAACTGGTCGTTCTTGGCGACGAAATCGGTTTCCGAGTTCACTTCGAGCGCCACGCCCTTGGTGCCCGAAACGGCCACGCCGACCAGGCCTTCCGCAGCCGTGCGGCTGGATTTCTTGGCGGCCGCGGCCAGGCCCTTGGAGCGCAAGTTGTCCACAGCGACCTCGATGTCGCCGCCGGCTTCTTCCAATGCCTTCTTGCAATCCATCATGCCGGCGCCGGTGCGCTCGCGCAGGTTCTTCACGTCAGCGGCGGTATAAGCCATCGCGTTGATCCTTCATTGTCGGGTAAAAAGAGTGCGGCCGCGGCAGCACGTGCCGCGGCCCATATTCGCAATCGGGGACAGTTCGGTGACGAACCGGCGCGAACCGAGTTCGTCCCCTGCCCTGTCCGCAGCCGATCAGGCCTCGGTCGTCGCTTCAGCGGCGACGGGTTCCGCAATCGCTTCTTCAGCCATCGGTTCGGCCATCGCGCCGAAATCGGCGCCCGAAGCGATCATCGCGTCGCGGCCACCGCGGGTGGCGGCGGTGGCAACGGCTTCGCAATACAGGCGGATAGCGCGCGAAGCGTCATCGTTCGCCGGGATCGGGAAAGCGATGCCATCGGGCGAAACGTTCGAATCGAGGATCGCAACAACCGGAATGCCGAGAACGTTGGCTTCCTTGATCGCCAGCTCTTCCTTGTTGGCGTCGATCACGAACATCACGTCGGGAATGCCGCCCATGTCGCGGATGCCGCCCAGCGAAAGCTCGAACTTGTCGCGCTCGCGCGTCAGCTGAAGCACTTCCTTCTTGGTCAGGCCGGTGGTGTCGCCAGAAAGCTGTTCTTCCAGCGCCTTGAAGCGCTTGATCGAACCCGAGATGGTCTTCCAGTTGGTGAGCATGCCGCCCAGCCAGCGGTGGTTGACATAGTGCTGGCCCGAAGCGCGCGCGGCCTGGGCGATCTGCTCCTGCGCCTGGCGCTTGGTGCCCACGAACAGAACCTTGCCGCCCGCCTGCACGGTGGCCGAGATAAAGTCGAGCGCGCGCGCCATCAGGGGGACGGTCTGCGACAGATCGAGGATGTGGATGCCGTTGCGGGCGCCGAAGATATACGGCTTCATCCGCGGGTTCCAGCGGTGGGTCTGGTGGCCAAAGTGGGCGCCGGCTTCAACGAGCTGATTCATGGTGACGATAGGGGCCGCCATAGATATTTCCTTCCGGTTTGAACCTCTGGGAAGCAGGAACCCGGCGGAGAAACCGCCTGCGGCACCGGTATGGGTGCTTCCCATGTGGATTTGCGCGACTGTCATGAAAAGGGCGACATGCCCCGAATCACCGTCCGGCAGGTGGCGCGCCTACCCGAATCGCCGGGCCATTGCCACCCGAAAGTAGCGACAGCGCCCGGTCCATGCGGTGCGGCGGCAATCCGTCACTGCGTATCGAGGCGCGTTACGTGACGAAATCTACTCGAAAATCGACCTAAGGCGCACCACTAAGGGAAAATGCACAGGAAGGCCGAAACCTTGTTGACAGAGTGGAACAAAAAGGGAACAAGGTCCCCATCAACGGCCCGGTAAGGAACCGTTAACGACGAAAAGGGTTATCCACAGGAAATCCACAAGCTGTCAAGCGATGGCTTACAGGTTTCCCGAACGCGCCGAATTCGGCTTGGAAAGGCGATTGCCATGGTTGGAATGCTCGCTTCGCTCATTATCGCCGGGATCGGCATCGGTGCCCTTGCCGCGATGATCATGACGGCCCGTTCGCAATATGCGTCGGTGGCCCGGCTGATTGCCGATTCGCGCGGCCTTGCTCAAGATCGGGAATTTCTGGTGCGAATGACCAGCGATGCCCACCCCGCCTCGCCACTGTCGTTTGCCCGCCTGCGCCGCATTCCTCAGCGTTCGGTCAAGCGAGTGGCGGAACCGCGCGTTCCTTCGCAGCGCGTAGCCGCCTGACACGGGCATAGCGCACGATGCCAAGCGGAATGCACAACACGTAAGCGGCGCAGATCGCCACCAGAGTCAGCCAGGGTTCGGTCAGCAGCGCAGCGATGACGATCCCGAACAGCAGGATCAGTTCCAGCCGGATCGAACGGCGCGGTCGCAGCGACGTCCAACTCATCGTCGCCATGTTCGAGATCATCATGAAAGCGATCGCCGCCGCCCAAACGGCGACGATAATCGGCTCACGGAATTCTTCCCGCCCGCTGGCAATCCAAAGATACAGCGGCAGGAACGCCAGCCCTGCTCCGACGGGCGCAGGCACTCCGGTCAAAAAGCCGGCGGACTTGTGCGGCTGCTCACTCATGTCGATCCGCGCATTGAAGCGCGCCAGCCGCAAGGCGCAGCACACCGCCAACGCCAGCGCGGCAAACCAGCCGAGGCGCGGAATTTCCTGCAACGACCACAGATAGAGGATCAGCGCCGGCGCGACGCCGAACGAGATCGCGTCCGAAAGGCTGTCCAGTTCAGCGCCGAAGCGCGATTGCGCCTTCATCAGCCGGGCCACGCGCCCATCGATGCCATCTAGCACACCGGCGAGAATCACCGCCAGCACCGCCGCTTTGAAATCGCCGCCGATGGCGAAGCGGATCCCGGTCAGCCCGCAGCACAACGCGCCAGACGTAATGGCATTGGGCACCAGCGCGCGCAGGGTCAGCCCGCGCGGCAGGCGGTGCCGGCCAAAATCATCGCCGTCATAGACCTGCTCCGGATCGACCGGCTCGCCCGTCACTGGCGCACGCCCTCGATCGCCGGGGCTTGCCCGATTTCGGCGAGCACTGTCTCGCCCGCAACGATTGTTTGCCCCATCAGCACGCGCGGCTCGGTGCCTTCGGGCAGATAGACGTCCACCCGGCTGCCGAAGCGGATCAGGCCCACGCGCTGGCCGGCCGCGACAATGTCGCCCGCCTTCACGAACGGCACGATGCGCCGCGCCACCAGGCCGGCAATCTGGGTAAAGCCGATCTGCACGCCATCACCGCGCTCCACCAGAAAGTGCTGGCGCTCGTTCTCTTCACTCGCCTTGTCGAGATCGGCGTTGAGGAACTTGCCGGGGATATAGACTACGCGGCGGATGGTGCCGCTGATCGGCGTGCGATTGATGTGGACGTCGAACACCGACATGAAGATCGAAACGCGCGTCACCGGTGCCTCGCCCATGCCTTTCACACCGGTGCCGTCATCGGCGGAAAGCTCGCGCGGCGGCGGCACTTTCTGGATCAGGGTGATCAGGCCGTCGGCCGGCGCCACCACGAACCGGTCGTCACGCGGCGTCACACGTTCAGGATCGCGGAAGAAGGCCAAAATCCCGAGCGTCAACACGCCCAAGGGCCAGGCCAGCGTTTCCCACGCCATGAATGCCATCAGCGCGCAAACCGCGCCGGAAATCAGCGCGAACTTGCGCCCTTCAGGGTGAATGGTCGGCCAGCTCCAGCCAGCGTTACCGCGTCCGCGGTTGTCCAAAATATCTCCAGGCATCGACATCATCTAGGGGCAACGACCGCGACCGACAAGGACAACCGGGATTCATAGTCGAGCCGTCGACATTCGAAACCCGGCCCGGTTCAGCGCCTCGGCTTGTTCAGCGTGCCGACGAGGGCAACCGGAGCACCCGCCGCCAGCTTGCCTTCATTGATGCGAGCCAACACGATTTCCCGGGCACCTGCGCGGCTGTCGTCGTAAGTGATCAGGATGTTGCCGTTATTGGGATTGAAATCCACGGCCGGATAGGAAATGTCGGTCCGTGTATCGAATGTATAAGGCGTGCTCCAGGTCTTGCCCTCGTCTTCGCTCAGCGCGATCGACATGTTGCTGCGCGAGGCGTCGCTCATGTTCCACACCATCACCAGACGCCCTGTGGGAGAGCGGGTCAGCACATGGCGTGAAGGCGCAGCGATATACTTTCCCCAGAGCTGCGGTGCGGGAAAAGTGAACGTGCCGGGGGCGGACTGGCTTTGCAGGATGCCGCCGTACGAACGGCTCTGGCTCAGAACCGAACCGTCCTTCAGGCCGATGTAAGTCGATTCGTCGAAATCGGCGTTGCGGCTGCGAGGTACATAGCCCACTTGCGCCGCCTTGTGGTTGGCCCAGTCGAGCCCGAACAGGACTTTGCCCGCCCGCGACGGAAAGCGTGGCGTGATGTAGTAATAGTCGCTCGGCAAGTACCAATTGCTACCAACCTTGAACGGCGAGCACGGCACGCCATCGGCGAGCCAGAACCCCGGTTCGAAGGTCGGTTTTGCTGCTAACGGGTTGGAAATCACCGTTGCCCACGAACCGAACTGGCCGTCGATGATCTGCCCGTTCCCGCCTTGCGCATAAAGCACCCACAGCTTGCCGTCAGGGGCCAGCCACAGCGTGGGGAGGAACGCCCGGTCAGTGGTGGGATTGGCAGGTGCCAGGTACGTTTCTGGCGACCACGTCAATCCGGCGTTGTCGGAATAGACCAGCACGATGAAATTGCCGGGGCCTTCCCAGGCCGATGGCTTGGTATCTGCAGTCCACGCCGCCCAGATGCGGTTCCCCACCCGCGCGATCCCCGGCCCGCCCTGATAGGTGCGCTTGCCATAGATGGCCGTGTCGGTGCTCACGATGGCCGGCACCTGCACATAGCTGTCGTTCACCTGGCCCGCCACCGGGGCGATCGCATAGACATCGATCACCCCTGACGCCTTAGACACGGACGAAGGTGCCGCGAGCGGGGTGGGTGACACAGCGGGGGGTGGAAGTGCGGGTGCCATCAGGGCTACCGCCGGCGACCCGGAAGTCGCCCCGTCGCCGCAACCCGACAACAAAATAAGAGCGGCAGAGGCAAAGAGAATATGATCCAATTTCATCTAACAGCACCCAAACCGCGAAAATAAGCGAATCAGGGCTAGATCTCATTTCTATTCACCCTGAATATCCGCGACATAGCTGGCATATTTGTTGAAACATAGTTCCTTTTTAATTGGCCTTGTTAGATTAGTTTATGAACTACTATAGTTTATAATTAAATTTACTTAAAATATAAGGCGTTTAATCCATAATGGATATTACCTTGTGAGCGTTGGTTAGGCTCAGGCCGCCTTGACTGAACGTGGTTGCAGCGTGGCCATTCGGTGGAAACGCACTCGCCGCCTAAGCAAAGGCGGCGATGGATTCGCCCGGAATCAAGCGGGCCGGATCTGCCCGCAGGAAAATCCGGCCCGTAAATGTCTATCAACGTTCTTCAGGATGCCCTGCCGGTCAGGGCGCTGGCAAATCCACAGTCTGAATTGTCGCCGTCGGCTTGCCGCGATACAGCTTGTCTTCGTTGATGCGCGCTAAGATAATTTCGCGCGCGGTCGTCCGGCCACGATCGTAGATGACCAGAATGTCGCCGGTCGCGGGGTCGAAATCGACTGCCGGATAGGAAATGTCTCCCCGCACGTCGAACGTGAAAACCCGCGGCCAAGTCTTGCCCTCGTCGCGGCTCAGCGCAATCGTCATGTCGGTACGCGACGGGTTCTTGTTCCACACCATGACCAGCCGCCCCGAAGGCGATCGGGTGAGCACGTGGCGTGAGGGTGCGCTAGGGTAATGCCCCCAGATCTGCGGAGGCACAAATTTGAAGGTGCCAACGCCAGAACGGCTTTGCAGAATACCGCTGTACGAACGGCTTTGTGCCAAAACCTGACCGTTTCTCAGCGCCACGTAGGCAGATTCGTCGAAATCGGCGTTGCGGCTGCGAGGCACATAGCCCACCTGCGCCACCTTGTGGTTTTTCCAGTCCAGACTGAACACCACTTTGCCCGCCCGCGATGGGAAACGTGCATCGCCATAAATATAGTCGCTGGGAAGATACCACGCTCCCCTAACGGCAAACGGCATTTCCGGCAGGCCATCGGCCATCCAGAAGCCCGGCTCGAACGTCGGCGTGGTATCGAGCGGATTGGGAATCACGGCCGACCAGGCACCAAACTGACCATCCATCGATTTGGCCAAACCGTTCTGAACGTAGATCACCCAAAGCTTTCCATCCGGCGCCAGCCACAGGATGGGATCGTAGCACCGGTCCGTCTTGGGGCGGGCTGCGGTCAGGTAGTATTCACGCGACCAGGTTGCACCGCGATCGTCCGAATACGCCAGGATGATGAAATTGCCCGGCCCTTCGCCGGCCGGGATCGTGTTGCCGCCGGTCCATGCTGTCCACAGTCGGCTTCCGACCCTTGCAATCCCCGGCGCACCCTGAAAATTGCGCTTGCCGAACTTGACCCTATCGAGGCTCAACAACGCAGCCCTGCGCACCAGGCTATCGTTCACCTTTCCCGCGACCGGTGCGATCAGGTAGGGATCAATCGGCGGCGCCGCGATCTTTGACAT
>DAICYJ010000071.1 GCA_027311705.1 Novosphingobium sp.
TTCAGGTATTTGAAATTGCCGCGCCGCGCCGCCCGCTGTGCGTGGTTCTTGTAACGCCAGAACAGCGTGCGCTGCGGCAATGCAGACCCGCCCACGGCAGGCGCAATATCAACCCCGTCGCTCGCATGGCGCGGGTCCTGGCTACCACCGGCGGCGGCAACGAACGTCGGCAGCCAGTCCATCGAGATGATCTGCGCATCGCTGGTTGCACCAGCCTTGGCAACGCCGGGCCAGCGCACTATGGCGGGAATACGCAGCCCGCCCTCAAGCAACTCGGTCTTGCGCCCGCTGAATGGCCAGGTATCGGAAAACCGCTCGCCGCCGTTGTCGCTGGTGAATACCACGATCGTATCGTCGGCCGCCCCGGCCTTGGCCAGCGCATCGAGCACGCGGCCGACCTGATAATCCAGCCGGCGAACCATCGCGGCATAGATCGCCGCGCTGCCGCCGTCGAAATGGAACAGGGCCTTTGGGTCCTTGATCTTCTCCAGCCGCGCGGATTCGGCGGCATCGTCCGGTCCCTCCCACGGCCAGTGCGGGGCGGTGAAGTGCAGGCTCATGAACCACGGCGCAGCGCCCGCCGAAGTCGCTTCGATTTCAGAAATGGCGCGGTCCGCCAGCAAGTCCGTAAGATAGCCCGCCTTCTCGACGGGCGTGGCCCCGTCCCACAGGTCCGGCTGCCCGTTGGTCGAAGCATGGGTGTAGTAGTCCACGCCGCCGCTGCGGATGCCCCAAAACGTCTGGTAACCGCTTTTCAGCGGATCATAATCCGGCAAGCTGCCAAGGTGCCATTTGCCGATCAACGAAGTGCGATACCCCGCCTTCGCCAGCAGCGAAGGCAGCGTCGGATGCGATGGCGGCAGCCCGATATTCTGCCGGAACGCCAGCGGTTCCTCCAGGCCCACAGGCAAGCGATACTGATAGCGCCCGGTAATCAGGCCCACCCGCGTCGCTGTGCAGACCGCGCTGTTGGCGTAGGCATCGGTAAACCGCACCCCTTCGCCCGCCAGCCGATCAAGCGCCGGCGTGGCAAAGTCGCGGCGACCATAGCACGAAAGGTCCGCGTAACCGAGATCGTCGGCCATGATATACAGAATGTTGGGGCGTTTGCGCGGCGCGCGCGCCATTGCGGGAGCGGAAGCGGCGGCCAACAGCGCAGCGGCCCCACCCAGCGTGGCACGGCGGGTCAGGCCTGAAGAATGCAAAGTTTCGGTCATGGTAAGGTCCGTCAAAGCGTTGGACCCGCGCGTTGTCGCGTAAGGCGGCGCGATCATAACCACCGCCACACCAATGTCTATTTATCGAGTAGACATTGTAGCTTGCCGCCGCACAAGCCTGCCTATCGCCATCGCAGGCAACGGAAGTCGCCCCCATCCGCTAAATCATTTGAAGTGGTGCACCCGACGGGATTCGAACCCATGGCCCCCAGATTAGGAATCTGGTGCTCTATCCGGCTGAGCTACGGGTGCCCCGAGCTTCCTTTACGGGGCAATGCGCGCCCGTGCAATCCAGCGAAAGCGGGTTAATTCGCCTCGCCCGGCGGGGCCACGGGGAACAGCAACGGGGCGACGTCGACGCCCTCCTCGAACAGTTCGCGCGCCTCGTCGGGCGTTGCCTGTCCGTGGATCGGGGCCGCATCCTTTTCGCCATAATGCATGGCGCGCGCGTTTTCGGCGAAGTTGTCGCCCACCCAGGTCGAAGATTTCAGCGCCTCGGCCTGCATCGTCGCGATGGCCTTGAACATGGCGACGGCTTCGGGCGGCATCGGCTGGTTCGAATGCGGCTGCGGCGCCGGAGTCACGGCAGGTGCCACGTTGCCCGATGGCACGTGCACCGGCATCTGGTTGCCCTTGCGGCCAAGGTTCGGAGCCATCACCGCCTTGCCCACAGCTGGCGAGCCGCACGTCGGGCAGGTCACCAGACCGCGCTGCTGCTGGCTGGCGAAGTCTTCCGATGTTCCGAACCACCCTTCGAACCGGTGGCCGCCATCGTGACATTGAAGATCGAAGACAATCATTTCACATGCGACTTAGGGATTTCCCGCCGGTTGGCAAGGCTGGGCAGTTGCCGCCGCACTTCGCCCAGCCGCGCAGGGTCTATTGTGGCGTAGGCCAATCCAGCACCTTCGCCCATATCCAGCACAACATCGCCCCACGGATCGACGACCAGACTGTGCCCGAACGTCTCGCGCCCGTCCTCATGCCGACCTGCCTGCGCAGCCGAAATCACGAAAGCGCTCGCCTCCACCGCACGCGCGCGTTGCAGCAGGTGCCAGTGCGCCTTGCCAGTGGGCACGGTGAACGCAGCCGGGATGGCAATGGCATCGCACTTCTGCCGCCCCAGTTCCTCGAACAGCGCGGGGAACCGGATGTCGTAACAGATCGTCAGGCCCAGTTTGCCCACCGGGCAATCCACCGTCACTACCTCCTGACCGGGGCGGTAGGCGGCAGACTCCCGCCAGCTTTCGCCGCTTGCAAGGTCCACGTCGAACATGTGGATCTTGTCATACCGCGCAGCGATTTTGCCCGCCGGGTCGATCACAAAGGCCCGGTTGGCGCTAAACTGCGCGTCGATCCGCACCGCCAGCGAACCCACATTCACCCACAGCCCCGCCTTTGCCGCCGCATCGCGCACCGCTGCCAGAACCGGGCTTTCGCCTTCCGGCACCACATGCGCGGCGGCGCGCTTGCGGTCGCGGTCGATCAGGCCCGACATTTCGGGCGTGAACAGCATTGCCGCCCCCTCGCCCGCCGCTCGCGCTATCGCATCCACGATGGTCGCGGCATTAACGGCGGGGTCGATCCCGCTGCACATCTGCAACAGCGCCACCTTTGCCGGCGGGCGCGACACGCCGTCAGTCATTCAGCCAGCAAGGCGTCAAGCTTGCCCTGGCGTTCCAGCGCTGCGAGATCGTCCGATCCGCCCACGTGTATTTCACCGATGAAGATCTGCGGCACGGTGGTCCGCCCCGGCGCGCGTTCCAGCATTTCGGCGCGCTTCGGCCCGCCCATCGTGATGTCGAATTCCTCGTAAGCCGCGCCCTTGCTGTCCAGCAATGCCTTGGCGCGCGAGCAATAGGGGCAGCCCCACTTGGTATAGATTTCGATCTTGGGAGTCTGGCTCATAAAGTCCTCTTGAAATGCCGTTTCGCTAACACACATGGGATTTCGTGTCATGCGCCGCAAGTCGGGCATGGCCGTCAAGTCCCCGGGGAGGTGCCACTTTCGGGCCTTCGCGGGATCAGTGCAGATTGCTCAATAGTGAGGATATTGCCATGAACCGTTTTGATTTTACCCCCTATCGCCGCACCACCGTCGGGTTCGACCGGCTGTTCGACCTGCTCGAACGCCAGGCCCGCGCACAGGCCGGCGACAACTATCCCCCCTTCAACATCGAGCGTAAGGGCGACGACGCCTATCGCATCACCCTCGCCGTCGCCGGCTTCAAGCCCGACGAACTCGACATCACCGCGCAGCAGAACCTGCTGGTGGTAAAGGGCAACAAGGGTGAGGCGGACGAGCGCCAGTTCCTCCACCTCGGCATCGCCAACCGCAGCTTCGAACGCCGTTTCGAACTGGCGGATTTCGTGCGGGTGGAAGCGGCCGACCTCGCCGATGGCCTGCTGATCATCGATCTCGTGCGCGAAGTGCCCGAAGCGATGAAGCCCAAGAAGGTGCTGATCGGCGACCAAAAGCCGCTCTCGATCGTCGAAGGGAGTGCCAGCGCGGCTGCCTGATCGCGGGCCAGATGGCTGGATAGTTTGAGTGACGGGGGCGGATCGCAAGGTCCGCCCCTTTTTGCGTGCAACTTGACCTCACGTTAAATCGTACCCACGAAAAGATGCGGTCATCGTTTGCGACGAACCGAAGCGCAAAGCGAACCGCGTCAAGCACGGCATCGATTTTGCCCATATCGATTTCAATCGTTTCCGCCCGCCCGGCGAACCGCAAGGAAAGGAGCATGGCGGCATGACGCACGACGGAACTGAAAATCCGGGCTATACACAAGCCGATTGGGATGAAGTCTCGGACAACCCAGAACGCACCTAAGAAGACTTCCGCAATATGCGCCCCTTCGCCGAGGTGTTCCCGCACCTCGCCGCCACGATCGGCAAGCGCGGCCCGCAAAAGGCCCCCACCAAGGTCAGCACCACTCTGCGCCTGTCGCCCGGCGTGCTCGCGCATTTCCGCGCCACGGGCAAGGGCTGGCAAGCCCCTATCGATCAGGCGCTAAAGGACTGGGTCGCCTCGCACTGAGCCTCACCGCCCCGCGCGGATAGACCAGCCCCAGCCCTTCAGCACTTGCGCCTTCCCGCCCGGCAACCTCACCCGCGCCGGCTTTGCGGCCAGGTTCACCGCTACCGTCACCCTATCGGCACCCGTCACCCGGCGGAATGCGAAGACCTTGGGATTGCCTGTCTCGATCAGTTGCAGGTTACCCGGTTCCATCCCGCTCGCCAGCGCCGGATGCCGGTGCTTCAGCGCCAGCAGCGAACGGTAGAATTCAGCTCGCGGCAGGCGGCTCCAGTCGATCCGGTCCTTGTCGAAAAACTTCAGCCGGTGGTCCAGCCCGGCCTCCTGACCGCCATAGACCAGCGGCATCCCCGGCAGCGTCGCCGCCAGCACCGCCATCGCATCTTCTCCTTGGCCATAAAGCTCGCGGTCGGTACCGTTCCACGAATTCTCGTCGTGGTTGCTGGTGAACGTCATGCGATAGGCCCCCACCGGATAGCGGCGCGGCGGATCGGTATAAAGCTTGGCCAGATCGCGCGCATCGGCCTTGCCCTTGGCCACGTCGATCAGCAGATGATAGAGCTTCCAGTCATAGGTCATGTCGAAGGCATGCATCTGCATCTCGGGCGTATCCGCCTCGGCCAGCATAAACACCGGCTTCACCTTGTCGAATTCGCTGCGCGCCTGATCCCAGAATTCCACCGGCAACGTCCACGCCACGTCGCAGCGAAAACCGTCAATGTCTGCTGCCGTCAGCCAGTACCGCATCGCCTCGATCATCCCGGCGCGCACTTCGGGCTTGCTGTAATCCAGCCCGATCACGTCGGCCCACACCTCCTCCTTGCGCGTGCTCAGGTCGGTGTAGTGATAGCCTTCCAGCGCCCCAGCCGCGTTGCGCTTGTACCAGTCGGGATGCTGCTCCACCCACACATGGTCCCACCCGGTATGGTTCGCCACCCAGTCGAGGATCACCTTGAAGCCCTGCCGGTGCGCCTCGTCCACCAGGTGGCGGAAGTCGTCGAGATTGCCGTATTCCGGGTTCACCGCACCATAGTCGCTCACCGCGTAATAGCTGCCGAGCGAGCCCTTGCGCTCCTTCTTGCTGATCGGGTTGATCGGCATGATCCACAGCACATCCACGCCCATCCTGCGAATGCGCGGCAGGTGCCTCTCGAACGCGCGAAACGTGCCCTCCGGCGTGTACTGCCGAATATTCACCTCATAGATGTTGGCCGATTTCGCCCATGCCGGATGAACGACCGCGCTGGTGCCCTCGGTAACGGGCAGTGCCGGCGGCGCGCCAAAGGCCGGCATCGCTCCCAGCAGAGCCAGCACCGCGCCCGTCGTCCGTACAAAATCCATGCCGCAACCTCCACCCGTCCGGCGCAATCGCCATCACTCGGGCAAGATGCTTATCGGGTTCGCGCGCAGGCGGAAGTCGGCATTCGTATACGCACCTGCCTCACCACGCCTCGGCAATGTCCGAAAGCGCGTCACGGTCCAGCACCGTTACCCGCCCGCTTTTCAGCGCCACGATCCCGCCATCCACCCATGCCGAAAGCTGGCGGTTGATCTGCTCGCGCGACATGCCGGCAAAGTTTCCCAGTTCGCCTTGGCTCAGCGCGATCTTCAACTGCGCGGTGCCCTCGTGCGTCCCGTCGTCCGCCATCAGCAGCCGCAGCAGGAACCGCGCGAGCCGGGGGCCGGAGGCATAGGCGCGGTCCGCCTCGATCACCGCGTTGTTCTGGCGCAACCGCCGCGCCATCGCCTTCAGCAGGCGCAGAGCGAGCCCCTGATGCTTGCCCACGATATCGGCGAAGGCCGCACGCGTCAGCACCAGCGCTTCCACTTCGTCGATCACGTCGACGCTGGCGGTCCGCTCGCCGCCATCCAGAAAGGCGATTTCGCCCAGCACATGCCCCGGCTCGGCATAATCGAGGATGATCTCTCGGCCATTGGCGGCGACCATGCTCACCCGCGCCAGCCCCTTCAGCACGATGAACAGGGTGTCACCCTTGTCACCCTGCGCCATCAGTGTCTGGCCCGGCTTGAACGCGCGGACATGCCCGCGCGTGATGATGTCGGATAGCTCTGCCTGCTCGCAATCCGCGAACAGGCTTTGCGCCGTCAGAGTCTTGGCCAGCAATGCCGCGTCCATGCCCGTTCCCCCGTGCCGTCGGGCACAGATAACCGGCAGAACGCGTGTTTGGCGAGTCCTTTAACGGACCGTCAAACCAGCCGCGCCTGCTTCACTGCTGCTTCGATGAAGCCCTTGAACAGCGGATGCGGTTCAAAAGGACGGCTTTTCAATTCGGGATGGAACTGTACGCCGATGAACCACGGATGGTCCGGCCGCTCGACGATTTCGGGCAGCAGGCCATCGGGCGACATGCCGGAAAACACCAGCCCGCCCTTTTCCAGCGGCTCGCGATAGGCGCCGTTCACTTCATAGCGATGGCGGTGCCGCTCGCTGATCTCGGTGCTTCCATAAATGCTGGCGACGCGGCTGTTGCCCGATAGCTGCGCGTCATAGGCACCCAGCCGCATCGTGCCGCCCAGATCGCCGCCGGCCTGCCGCGTTTCAAGGCCTTCCTCGGTCATCCATTCGGTGATGATGCCCACCACCGGCTCCTCTGTCGGGCCGAATTCGGTGGACGAAGCCCCGGCGATGCCAGCCAGATTGCGCGCGCCTTCGATGCAGGCCATCTGCATGCCCAGACAGATACCGAAGAACGGCACCCCGCGCTCGCGCGCAAAGCGCACCGATGCGATCTTGCCCTCGGTGCCGCGTTCGCCGAACCCGCCGGGCACCAGAATGGCGTGCATCGGTTCCAGATGCGCCGCAATCTCGGCATCGGGCTGCTCGAAAATCTCGGCATCGATCCAGCGGATGTTCACCTTCACCCGGTTGGCCATGCCGCCATGGACAAGCGCCTCGTTCAGCGACTTGTAGGCATCCTGCAACCCGATGTACTTGCCAACCACGCCAATGGTCACTTCGCCTTCGGGATGCTGGTGGCGGTCGAGAATGTCGGCCCAGCGGTCAAGGTTCGGCAGCGGCGCGGTGATGCCGAAGTGGCGCAGCACTTCGCCGTCCAGCCCTTCGTTGTGATACTGCAGCGGCACCGCGTAGATGCTTTTCGCGTCGAGCGCGGGGATCACCGCTTCCTTGCGCACGTTGCAGAACAGCGCGATCTTGGCGCGCTCATTCTCCGGCAGCGGCTTTTCGCAGCGACACAGCAGGATGTCAGGCTGGATGCCCAGCCCGGTCAGCTCGCGCACCGAATGCTGGGTCGGCTTGGTCTTCAGTTCGCCCGCCGCCGCGATATAAGGCACCAGCGTCACGTGGACAAAACACGTTTCCTCGCGGCCCATCTCATTGCGCAGTTGGCGGATGGCTTCGATGAACGGCAGCGATTCGATATCGCCCACCGTGCCGCCGATCTCGCACAGCACGAAATCGAGGTCGTCGGTCTCGGCCCGCGCGAAATCCTTGATCGCATCGGTCACGTGCGGAATAACCTGCACCGTCGCGCCCAGGTAATCGCCGCGCCGCTCCTTGGCGATGATGTCGCGATAGATGCGGCCGCTGGTGATGTTGTCCGATTGCCGCGCCGAAACGCCGGTGAAGCGCTCGTAATGCCCCAGGTCGAGGTCGGTCTCTGCGCCGTCGTCGGTCACATAGACCTCGCCGTGCTGATACGGGCTCATCGTGCCCGGATCGACGTTCAAATAGGGGTCGAACTTGCGGATTCGCACGCGAAATCCGCGCGCCTGCAGCAATGCCGCAAGGCTCGCCGCCATGAGTCCCTTGCCGAGCGAGGAGACCACGCCGCCGGTGATGAAAATGTACCGCGCCATGGGAGTCGGGCCTTAACGACTAAAGTTGCAAACGCGCAAGCGGTTGCGGGAGAAATCACTCCCGCAATCCACAGGCGCAAACGAAACGCAACCGCACCGGCTCCCGCTTGGGCGGAAGCATCGGTCGGTTGCCCTGGTCTGTCATGCCAGCAAGGCCGCCCTTCCGGCGGCCTCATGCTGCGCGGGTGTTACTGCTTCGCGGCACCCGAAAGCGGATCGACCGGGGCCGATGAAGTTGCCGCCGGAGCAGGTGCTGTCTGGGCGGGGCCAGCAGCAGGAACGCCCTGTGCCGGAGCGAGCGGATCGGCAGGAACCGCCGTGCGCTGCAACGAAGTATCGACCGTGCGGCCCGCCGTCTGGCCCACCGCCAGCGCGGCCAGCACGATGCTCAGCACCACGAACGCCGTCGCCAGCACCGTGGTCGCGCGCGTCAGGAAATCGGCCGCACCGCGTGCCGACATGAAGCCCGAAGGGCTGCCGCCAACGCCAAGGCCGCCGCCTTCGGACTTCTGGATCAGGATAACGCCGACCAGCACCGCCGCGACGAGCGCCTGCACTACGGTCAGGAAAATAAAGAGCGACATCGTGTTCTGCCTAAAACTGCTGGGCGCAAATGTTGGCCCGCATCTAGGGCGCGGGCGCGTCCAACGCAACCCGCCGCCCTGATTCAGTCCTCGACCGGACGCGCCGCCGCCACGATCGGCAGAAATGCATCCGCCGTCAAGCTTGCGCCGCCCACCAGCGCCCCGCCAACGCCTTCGGCCGAAAGCAGACCGGCCGCGTTCTCGGCATTCACCGATCCGCCATAAAGGATGCGCACTTTCGCGCCGGCATCACCATAGGCGGCGATCAGCCGCGCGCGCACCGCCGCATGCATCGCCACAACGTCCTCGACGGCGGCCACGCGGCCCGTACCGATCGCCCACACCGGCTCATAAGCCACGGCAACCTTGCCGCCCGCGACCGCATCGGCCGCGATGTCGCCCAGCGGAATCGAACCATCGACCTGCCCGGAAACAACTTTTTCAGCCCGGCCGGCATCGCGGTCCGCCAGCGTTTCGCCCACGCACACGATCACGGCGATCCCGGCGGCCAGCGCCGCATCGGCCTTGGCGCGCACTTGCACATCGGTTTCACCGTGGTCCTTGCGGCGTTCGCTATGGCCCAGGATCACGAAATCCGCGCCGATATCGGCCAGCATCGCGGCTGAAACATCGCCGGTATGCGCACCCTTCACGTTGGCATGGCAATCCTGCCCGCCAACGCCCAGTACGGTCACCGCCTCGCGCAGCGCTCCGATCATCGTGAACGGCGGCGCGAGTGCAACCTGAACACCCGGATGACGCTGTGCCGCGCGGTCGATCGCCCGCGCTTCCGCCAGCATCGTGCGCGTTCCGTTCATCTTCCAGTTGCCGACAATGTATGGCCGATCCGGCATTGCGAGTACTTGCCCCCTGTGAATTCCCTGAACTCCAGGGCCTGATTCCCTGGAACTTGCCGCGCGGCTATCAAACAAGCCGACAGAATGCAAAACCGTTGGGCGCATTCGTGGTGATTACACGTCAAACCGGAGCGACCGCGCAACACCCTTTATGCCACCCGGCGCACGACACAGACCGTTGCGGGAAGCGTGAATGGTGCTTACAGGCTTCGCCCGACCCCCTTTTTGCAATTTGATCGGCTTCCATGCTCGGCTTTTTCCGCTCTCTCATTAAATCGCGCATCGGCGCTGCCATCGGCCTCGTCATTCTGGGCCTGATCGCGCTGGCCTTTGCCGGCGCTGACATCACCGGAAACCAGTTCGGCGGCGTGGCGGGTGGCGATCGCGCGGCCTCGGTGGGGAAGGCCCGCATCGACACCAGCGATCTCGCCAGAACGGTCAAGAGCGCGTTCGAATCCCAGCGCCAGGAAAACCCGCAGCTGACGATGAAGGACTTCCTCGCGCAGGGCGCGCTCGATGATGTGCTGAACGGCCTCGTCGATCGCAACGCGATGGATCAATGGGGCAAGAAGTACGGCATCACCGTCAGCCAGCGTCTGGTGGATAGCGAAATCGTCAAGATCCCGGCGTTTCAGGGCCCGGACGGCAAGTTCAGCCAGGATGCCTACAAGTCGCTGATCGCCCAGCGCGGGTTCACCGATGCTTTCGTGCGCGAAGATCTGGGCAAGGGCCTTATGGCACGCCAGCTGCTCGTGCCCGCCAGCTTCGGAGCCGTTCTGCCGCGCGATGCAGTCACCCGCTATGCGTCGCTGCTCAAGGAAACGCGCGACGGCACGATCCTGTTCGTACCCTCGCAACTGTTTGCGCCGAAGGCGGCGCCGTCTGACCAGCAAGTGGGCGAATTCTACAAGGCGAACGCCGCGCGCTATACGCTGCCCGAACGCCGCACGATCCGCTACGCTCTGTTTGACGAGACATCGCTGAAGAACGTGCCCGCTCCCACCGACGGCGAGATCCAGACGCGCTACAAGCTCAATTCGGCGGTCTATGCGCCCAATGAGACGCGCTCGATCACGCAGGTCATCGTGCCGACCGAAGCTGCCGCCAAGGCGCTCGTCGCTGAAATCGCGGGCGGAAAGTCGATCGATGCGGCCGCCGCATCCAAGGGCCTGACCACCAGCAAGCTCGCCAACGCCACGCGTGAAGCCCTCACCGGCCAGTCGTCGAAGGCCGTGGCCGACGCCGTGTTTGCCACTGCACAGGGCAAGATCGCCACGCCCGCCAAGGGCGGACTCGGCTGGTCGGTCGCGCGCGTCGATGCCATCACCCGCAATCCGGGCAAGACGCTGGACCAGGCCCGCGCCGAAATCGTCACCGCGCTCACCGCCGAAAAGCGCCGCACCGCGCTGGCCGACGTATCGACCAAGGCCGAAGAGCAGTTCGAGAACGGCACCGGCCTTGCCGATGTGGCGAAGTCGCTGGGCCTCACCATCGTCACCAGCGAACCGCTGCTGGCAGATGGCAGCGTGTTCGGCAAAGCGGGTGAAAAGGCCCCGGCCGATCTCGCCCCCGTCCTCCAGGCCGCCTTCGCAATGGAACGCGAAGGCGAGGCACAGGTCGCCGAAGTGCAGTCCGGCACGAAGTTCGCGATCTTCGACGTCGCCCGCCTCACCCCCGCCGCCCCTGCCCCGCTCGCCGAAATCCGCCAGCAGGTGCAGCTCGACTATGGCATGGCGCAGGGTGCCAACGGTGCACGCGCCGCGGCCGACAAGGTCATGGCCGCGCTGGGCAAGAAGGTTCCGCTCGCCGACGCGATCAAGCTGGCGGGTGCCGCCCTGCCCCCGCCCAATCAGGTGAAGATGACGCGCGAACAGCTCACCGCGATGCAGCCGCGGATCCCCGGCCCGCTCGCGCTGATGTTCTCGATGGCCGAAGGCACGTCGAAGCGGCTGGAAGTGCCGAACAAGGCCGGCTGGGTCATCGTCTCGCTCAAGGATATCCAGCCCGGCCAGATCGCCCCCAACGATCCCATGATCGACGCCGCCTCGCGTGAACTGGGGCAAGTCGCCGGCCGTGAATATGCCGAACAACTGCGCGCCGCGATCAGCAAGGAAATCGGCGTCAAGCGCAACGAGGCCGGGATCCGCGCGGTCCGCACCCAGCTCACCGGCGCCCAATGACAGCGGCTGCCGATGTAATGGCAGCAACGGCGCACCCGCACGGCTGGGACCATGCCCACGCCGCGCTCGCGGCCGATCGCCCGGCGCTGATCTGGCGCAAGCTGATCGCCGATACTGAAACCCCGGTCGGGGCGGCGATGAAGCTCATGGCGTCCGGACGCGGTGATTTTCTGCTCGAATCGGTGCAAGGCGGCGAAGTGCGCGGGCGCTACAGCCTGCTCGGCCTCGATCCCGATCTCGTCTTCCGCGCAACCGGCCACGCCGCCGAAGTGAACCGCACGTGGCAGCAAAACCGCGAGGCCTTCGCACCCCTTGCCGGCGACAGCCTCGCCGAACTGCGCGCCATGGTCGAAGCCTGCCGGATCGACGTCCCCGCCGGCCTGCCCCCCGTGCTCGCCTGCCTCGTCGGCTATTTCGGCTACGAGACCATCGGCCTCGTCGAAAAGCTCCCCCGCGCGCCGCAAAGCGACCTCGAACTGCCGGACATGCTGTTCGTGCGCCCCACCGTGGTGCTGGTGTTCGATCGGCTCACGGACGAACTCACCGCCGTCGCCCCCGTCTGGCCCGAAGGCCGCGCGCCGGCACACTTGCTCGAAACCGCAGAAGCCCGCATCGACGAAGCCCTGCGCCGCTTGTCCGGTCCCGCCCCCGCCGAACCCCGGTTGGACACGGCGCTGGAAATCGCGCGCACCCCGGTCATGCCGAAGGAAAAGTACGCGTCCATGGCCCTGCGCGCGAAGGACTACATCGAAGCGGGCGACATCTTCCAGGTCGTCCTCGCCCAGCGCTTCACCGCGCCGTTTCCGCTGCCGGCCTCCGCGCTCTACCGCAGCCTGCGCCGCATCAACCCCTCGCCGTTCCTCTATTTCCTCGACCTCCCCGGCTTCGCGCTGGTCGGCTCCAGCCCGGAAATCCTCGTCCGCATCCGCGATGGCGAGGTCACCATCCGCCCCATCGCCGGCACCCGCCCACGCGGTGCGACGCCCGAAGAAGACCGCGCCAACGAGATCAGCCTGCTCGCCGATCCCAAGGAACGCGCCGAGCACCTGATGCTGCTCGACCTTGGCCGCAACGATGTCGGCCGCGTGGCGCAGGCGGGCACGGTGAAAGTCACCGAAAGCTACACCGTAGAACGCTACAGCCACGTGATGCACATCGTGTCGAACGTGATCGGCCAGCTCGACACCACCCGCGCCGACGCCATCGACGCGCTGTTCGCCGGCTTCCCCGCCGGCACCGTCAGCGGCGCGCCCAAGGTCCGCGCCTGCGAGATCATCGCCGAACTCGAACCCGAAACCCGCGGCGCTTATGCGGGCGGCGTAGGCTATTTCGCCCCTGACGGCTCGGTCGACAGCTGCATCGTCCTGCGCACCGGCGTCCTGAAAGACGGCGTCCTCCACGTGCAGGCGGGCGCAGGCATCGTGGCGGACAGCAACCCCGAATACGAACAGCGCGAATGCGAAGCCAAGAGCGGCGCCCTCTTCGCCGCCGCCCGCGAAGCCGTGCGTGTGGCGAGCGAAGTGGGGTTTGGACAGTGAGTGGTTCGGTAAATCCGCGTCTCAGTTTCACAACTTCGCCCGAAGAAAAAGACTGGGTTTCCGCCTATTGGCTGACCATTCGCAACCGTTGGCTGTGGCGGCGACTTTGTGTCGCTTTGATGCTTGTGTGGGCTGTATATTTTGCGCTTGTCGCTGGTATCGACACCTCGAACTTTGGTTGGCACCCGGAATGGGCGCTCGGTTGGCTGCTGACGTCAGCGCAATACTCGCTTGTCGTGTCAGCCATCGTGATCCTGACAACCATTGCGCTGACACCCCGCCGTGTCCGCAAGTTCGTGCTAGATTCGAAGCGACTGGCCCAGGAAACACACTTCGAGGCTAACGACGTTGGCATAGAAAGCCGAAACGCGATCAGCACCAGTTCGCTCACTTGGCCACAGTTTGAGCGGTGGCTCGAAAACCGTCACGTCCTAGTGTTGATGGTCACCAGAAGCAGCTTTTTCATCATCCGTAAATCGGACCTCGGACCAAGCGTCTCGGAAAAGTTCCGTTCGCTGCTCGTTGCCGCCAACGTGCCAAATCGTTAGGCCTCCCTCATGATCCTAGTCATCGACAACTACGACAGCTTCACCTGGAACCTCGTCCACTACCTCATGGAGATGGGCGCGAAGGTTGAGGTTGTGCGCAATGATGCGCTCACCGCCGTTCAGGCCATCCCTACCGGCGCGCGCGGCATCCTGCTGTCTCCCGGCCCCTGCACGCCCAACGAGGCGGGCGTCAGCCTCGATCTCGTCGGCGCGGCGGCGGATGCGCAGTTGCCGCTGCTCGGCGTCTGCCTTGGCCACCAGTCGATCGGCCAGTATTTCGGCGGCAAGGTCGTGCGCGGCGGGCTGATGCACGGCAAGACCAGCCCGGTCACCCACGATGGCACCGGCCTGTTCGCTGGCCTGCCCTCGCCCTTCACCGCCACCCGCTATCACAGCCTTGTGGTGGAAGACGTGCCAGAAACGCTGATCGTGAACGCCACGTCGGACGACGCGCACGTCATGGGCTTCCGCCACGTGTCGCTGCCGATCCACGGCGTGCAGTTCCACCCCGAATCCATCGCGACCGAGCACGGCCACGCCATGATCGCCAATTTCCTGCGCATGTGCGGCATCAACGCGAGCGAACCCTCGCACATCGCGGCATGACCGCGCTTCCGCCGGTCACCGACGCCCCGCTGGAAGAAGCGGAGGCCGAATACGCCTTCGCCGCGATCCTCGATGGCAAAGTGGCCGATGAAGCCATCGCCGCATTCCTGATCGCCCTGTCGGACCGGGGTGAAACCGCCAGCGAAATTGCGGGAGCAGCCCGCGCCATGCGCGCCCGCATGATCCCGGTTCGTGCCCCCGCAAACGCCATCGACGTCTGCGGCACCGGCGGAGACGGGTTCCACACGCTCAACGTCTCCACCGCCGTCAGCCTCGTCGTCGCCGCTTGCGGCGTGCCCGTGGCCAAGCACGGCAACCGCGCCGCCAGCAGCAAGGCCGGCGCGGCGGACACCTTGGAAGCCCTCGGCCTCAACCTCGATCGCGCCGCCGAAACGGCGGAACTCACGCTCCACGATCTCGGCATCTGCTTCCTGTTCGCCGCCAAGCACCACCCGGCGATGGGCCGCATCATGCCCATCCGCAAGGCCATCGGCCGGCGCACGATCTTCAACCTGATGGGTCCGCTGGCCAACCCCGCGCAAGTCCGCCGCCAGCTCGTCGGCATCGCGCGGCCCGCCTATGTGCCCATCTATGCCGAAGCGATCCGCCGCCTCGGCACCGATCACAGCCTCGTCGTTTCGGGTGACGATGGCCTCGACGAACTCAGCCTCGCCGGTGGCAACGAACTGGCCGAGGTGAAGGACAACCACGTCCTGATGCGCCGCGCCACCCCACAGGACGCAGGCCTCCCCCTCGCCCCCGTCGAAGCCATCCGCGGCGGCGACCCCGCCCACAACGCCGCCGCCCTGCGCGCGCTGCTGATGGGCGAACCCGGCCCCTACCGCGACGCCGTCCTGTTCAACGCCGCCGCCGCGCTGATCGTGGCCGGCGAAGCGAAGGACTGGCATGAAGGCGGCGAGGAAGCCGCCGAAGCCATCGACAAAGGCCTCGCCAATACCCTGCTCGATTGCTGGATCGCCACGCTGAAATAGTCGACCAATTCGAAAGGGCACGCAGTGCATCACATTCGACGGACGGCTATTGGCTTAGCTTCTTTGGTTTTGCTGGGATCGTGCGAAAAGCCCACTCTTCTGCTCAAACCAGCGGAAGGAGAGACTTATGTCTATGCAAGCAATGACAAATCCCACCCCGCGATTTCGATAAAAGTATTTCCGTCGAAAAAGATTGCGTTGACCTCCGGGGTCAATCTCGGTCCGGACGGAGGTTTCGATGCGATCCACGAACCGCTCGATTTTGGGACCAAGTCGCTAACCTACAACGAAGTCTTGGTTCTTCCCTATGATTACGTGACAAAAAGCGAGTGGAAGCAAGGAAGTGTCAGTTGCATAAAGGAACGAATTTCCTGGACGTCTGATGTAGCTTCAGTGGAATGTCGGCGTCCAGAGATCGGTGTTGCCTTCACGGTATCACCCTCTCGTGGAATCCTTTCATTGAAGCCCTTGTGCAACAACTGCATTCCTGATGAGGTTCATCTCGTATCCCGCTATGGCCTCGCGCATGGTCCAATGTCTAAGTGATGCTATGAGTTCATACCTCGACAAACCCCGCCCCCACAGGCAAAGCCCATCCCCGAAATGACCGACAAGCTCACCGAAATCTGCGACCTCAAGCGCACCGAAGTCGCCGCCCGCAAGGCCGCCACCACGCTGGCAGACCTCGCCGCCAAAGCCGCAGCCCAAACGCCCCCGCGCGGCTTTGAAGCCGCGCTGCGCGAAAAAGCCGCCACCGGCTTTGCCCTCATCGCCGAAATCAAGAAGGCCAGCCCCTCCAAAGGGCTGATCCGCCCCGATTTCCACCCCGCAGACCACGCCCGCGCCTATGAACAGGGCGGTGCCACCTGCCTGTCGGTCCTCACCGATGCGCATTACTTTCAGGGCCATGAAGACTACCTGATCCAAGCCCGCGCCGCCTGCGCGCTGCCGGTCATCCGCAAGGATTTCATGGTCGATCCGTGGCAGTGCGCCGAAGCCCGCGCCATCGGGGCCGACTCCATCCTGATCATCGCCGCCGCGCTCGATGACACACAGATGGCCGAAATCGAAGCCGCCGCCCGCGAACAGGGCATGGATGTGCTGGTAGAGGTCCACAACGAAGCCGAAATGGAGCGCGCCGCTCGCCTGCAATCGCGGCTGATCGGCGTGAACAACCGCGATCTGAAGCGCTTCGTCACCGACCTTTCCACCACTGAACGCCTCGCCCCGCTCGCCCCCGAAGGCGCGCTGCTGGTCAGCGAAAGCGGCATCAACACCCATGCGGACCTGCTGCGCATCGAACCTTTCGCCCGTACGTTCCTCGTCGGTGAAAGCCTGATGCGCCAGCCGGACGTCGCCGCCGCCACCCGCACGCTGCTGAACGGCTGACGCGCAGGTTGGCGCTCAAAGTCTATTTCGACGGCGGCTGCCGCCCCAATCCTGGCCCGATGGAAAGCGCCGTCGTCGCGCGTGGCCGCACACACCACCGCCCGCCCCACGCTCACGGCACCAACAACGACGCCGAATGGCAGGCCCTGCTCCACGCGCTGGAAGTGGCCGGGGCCTTGGGCGAACAAGACCTCATCCTGATCGGCGACAGCGCCCACGTCCTCAAACGCGCGCCCACCGATCCGGCCTATCTTGAACGCGCCGCCAGTTTCACCCGCATCCGCCTGCGTTACGCCCGCCGCGCCCAGAACCTCGCCGGCATCGCGCTGGACCGCATAAACGCCGGGCAGTTGCCGCCAACTCCCTTTCACGCCACGTAATCGGCAGCGGTCGGGGAACCAGCCGCACAGGCAAGCGCTGTTAACCCGCCACGGGAGCCACCATGAAATCCACCACCGCCATTCTCGCCTGCACCGCGCTGCTCGCCCTCGCCGGGTGCAACAAGCAAGCTCCCGAACCCACGCCCACGGCGAGCGAGGCCGAACCGACTGCCGATGCCAGCACTCCCACGCTGGCAACGCCAACAGCCGCAGCCACCATCGCCGCGCTTGCGCCCGATGGCATCGACGACCTCACATTCGGCCAGCCCGTGCCTAAAAACAGCGTCTGGAAACCCGCCGGCGCCCAGATCTCTGACGCGTGCATGACCTATGCCTCGCCCAAGCACCCGGAAATCTACGCAATGGTCGAAGCCGGCAAGGTCCAGCGCATCACAGTCAAGAAGGACTCAGAATTCAAGCTTGCCGAAGGCATCGGCTACGGCAGCACCGAAGCCGCCGTGCGCAAAGCCTATCCCGCCTTCGTCGCCGAACCGCACAAATACGCAGACGCCCCGGCCAAGTACCTGACCAGCCCGGACGCGAAGGACGGCGCACCCGGCATCCGCTTCGAAATCGGCGGTGAAGGCACGGTCCAGTTGATCCACATCGGCCTGCGCCCCGCCCTCGAATACGTCGAAGGCTGCGCGTAACCGACCCTAACGTCCCGAGCGCAACACCATCTCCGCGCCCTTTTCGGCGATCATCATCGTCGGCGCATTGGTGTTGCCCGATGTAATCGTCGGCATCACCGAAGCATCGATCACGCGCAGCCGATCGACGCCCATCACCCGCAATTCGGCATCGACCACGCTGCCCATCGCCGCAGTCCCCGCCGGATGGAAGATCGTCGTCCCGATCGCCCCCGCCGCGCGCTGAAGCTCGTCCTCGCTGTCATGGCCGGGGCCGGGCCGCACTTCCTCGGGCCGATAGCGCGCCAGTGCAGCCTGCCCGACAATTTCGCGCGTCACCCGGATCGATTGCGCCGCCACCTGCCGGTCCGCTTCGGTCGCCAGATAGTTCGGGCGAATGGCGGGCGGCGCGGCAGGATCGGCCGAAGTAATTCCCGTCCGCCCCCGGCTCTCCGGCCGCAAGTTGCACACGCTGGCCGTGAACGCCGGAAAGGCATCCAACCCGCCCCCGAACGCTTCAAGGCTCAGCGGCTGCACATGATATTCCAGATTGGCCGTCGCCTGCCGCGCATCGCTTTTCACGAACATGCCCAGCTGGCTCGGCGCCATCGCCATTGGCCCAGACCGGCGCAGCACATATTCCAGCCCGATGAGCCCTTTACCGAACCAATTCCCCGCCCGCTGGTTCAGTGTGGAAACCCCGCTCACCCGATAGGCGCACCGCAGTTGCAGATGATCCTGCAAGTTCCTGCCCACCTGCGGCGCATCATGCACAGCGGCAATCCCCAGTTCCGCCAGCCGCGCCGCATCGCCGATGCCCGATCGTTCCAGCACCGCTGGAGACCCAATCGCCCCCGCCGCCAGCAGCACCTCGCCTCCCGCCCGCGCCACCCGGCTTTCGTTCCCCAGCCGATAAGCCACACCCACTGCGCGGCCGTCCTCGAACACCACCCGGTCCACCACCGCGCCGGTCACCACCTTCAGGTTCGCGCGGCTCCGCACCGGCTTCAGAAACGCATCCGCCGCGCTCCAGCGCCAGCCCTTGCGCTGGGTCACATCGAAAAATGCCGACCCTTCGTTGTCGCCCCGATTGAAATCCTCGATCGCCGGCAGGCCCCATTCCTCCGCCGCGCGCCGGAACGCTTCGAGGATATCCCAGCGCAACCGCTGCTTCTCCACCCGGATCTCGCCGCCCGCGCCGTGAAATTCGCTCGGCCCGGCATAGTGGTCCTCGGCCTTGCGGAACCACGGCAACACGTCATCCCAGCCCCAGCCAGTATTGCCCGCCTGCCGCCACCCGTCATAATCCGCCGCCTGCCCGCGCATATAGATCATGCCGTTGATCGACGAGCATCCGCCCAGCACCCGCCCGCGCGGATACTTCAATGCGCGCCCGCCCAGCCCTTCCTCGGCCTCGGTCTGATAAAGCCAGTCGGTGCGCGGATTGCCGATGCAATAGAGGTATCCCACCGGCACGCGTATCCAGATGTAATCGTCCTTTCCGCCCGCCTCCAGCAGCAGCACCCGGTGGCGCGGATCGGCGGACAGCCGGTTGGCCAGCACGCACCCCGCGCTGCCCCCGCCGACGATGATGTAATCGAACACGTCCATCCAGACCCCCAGAATGCCCGCCTAGCATCTCCACCTGCTTGGCAGATGCCCGCTTTTGAGGCAGCCTGCACCGCACATAAAAGCGGGGGGAAAGACGATGCAAGCCAGCGACCCAACCGAGCGCGCCCAGGCGAAGCGCAAGATCGCGATATTCCTCGCGCTCGCCGTCGTCCTCGTCGGCGTCAGTTACATCCCCATCCTGCGCACCGGCAGCCTCGAAGCCGGCAATGGCATGGCCATCATCGTCGTCATGTGGATGCCCGGCCTCGCCGCCATCCTCACCCAGCTCATCACCAGCCGCAGCCTGAAAGGCCTTGGCTGGAAGCCGCGCACGTTGCCCCTGCTCGGCCTCGCACTGATCCTGCCCGTGCTCTATTGCCTGCCGGTCTATGGCCTAACGTGGGCGTCCGGCCTCGGCACCTTCGCGCCCGCCGGCTGGCAGGCCGAAACCGGCGGCGCACCCGTCGGTACGGCGCTCGCTCTCCTGCTCACCTTCGGCCTGCTGCAATCGCTGCTGAGCGCCACGGGTGAGGAAATCGGTTGGCGCGGCTTGCTCGTGCCGCAGCTCGCGCGCCTCACCACCTTCCGCAACACCTGGCTGCTCTCGTCGCTGGTGTGGCTGCTCTATCACGTGCCGCTCATCATCGCCGCCGACTATCACGGCGCGGGCACCCCGCTGTGGTACTCGCTGCTCTGCTTTACCGGGCTGGTCTTCACCATGTCAGCGGTCATGGCGTGGATCCGCCTGGCCAGCGACAGCCTGTGGCCCTGCGCCCTCCTCCACGCGAGCCACAACCTGATCGTGCAGGCCATCTTCGACGCTGGCACCACGCCCGGCCCCTACACCGGCTATGTCACCGGAGAGTTCGGCGCCGGCCTCGTCATCACCATCGGCATCACCGCCTGGGTGCTCACCCGCGGCCGCAGGCAGGCAGTTTAGACAAAATGGTCCGGGTCGGTCCTGATACCTCAAAAACACGCAAAAAGGCATGTCACGATGGTTAACGACCCGTTAGGACATGGGCATGTTCAGGGCGGTCGGCACAGTCTCAGTCTCCCTCTGCGTCCTGCTGCTGCTGTGCGGTGTCGGGGTGCTATCTCATTCCTCGCTGGCCGATGCCCTGTCCGCCCGATCGACCGAACAGCCCGCTGACCCGACCGAGCCCGCATCCGCACCCTCGGCAGTGCCACCACCGCCACCCGCCATAAAGCTCCCCCCACCGCCGCCCACCCCGGCCCAGGCGCTGCAAAACGGCGTCCTCATCGTGGTCAGCCTGCCATCGCAAAGGCTCTACGCCTTCAAGGACGGCGCGGAGTGGGATTCAACCCCCGTCTCCACCGGCCGGCGCGGATATGGCACGCCCACCGGTACCTTCCCGATCCTGCAGAAGCATGTCCGCCACCGCTCTCGCACCTACAACAATGCCAGCATGCCCTATATGCAGCGGCTGACATGGAGCGGCGTGGCGCTCCATGCCGGCAGAGTGCCCGGCTACCCCGCCTCGCACGGCTGCATCCGTCTGCCGTGGGATTTTGCCCGCAGGCTTTATGCGCTGACGAACCCCGCCGCCACGGCAGTGCTGATCGTCCCGCATCGGCTCGGCACGCCGCAGGAAGCCCGCGCCGTGGTCGGCGGCGGCCCACTCGCCCCTCAACGGGTAGAAATGGCCCGCACCGCCCCGCCTGCGCCGATGATAATGCCGGCAGGTACTCGGATCGAAACGATCCAGCTCGCCGCCTCGTCAAGCCCAGAACGGGCCGACGCATTCTGGCAGCAACTGTCGCAAAGCCAGACCCAGCTTCAATCCCTCAACCCAGCGATCATCCCTGCGACCGTCAACACCCTGCGCGTCTACCGCCTCCGCGCATCCGGCCCGGCAGCGCACACGATCTGCGGCCGGCTGGTGAACATGGGCATCGCCTGCACCAGGGTGACGGGCTGACAGCGGCCGAAGTGGCCGGGATGACGGCCAAAACGCCGGGACCAAAGCCCCATCGCCTTACCCAACCTGCAAGAACCCGTCACCGGACTTGATCCGGAGTCCCGCTGCCTTTCCATCCCTCCGCTCAACGCAAAGCGATGGCGGAACACGCCACCCCCCAAACCAGCTGGACCCCGGATCAAGTCCGGGGTGACGACAGGCAGGAAGGTCCGGTTTCGTACATTCGAGATTCAAGCGCGAGAGACTGCATTTGGTGGTTAGTTGCCGATTCGTCTGATAGCCTTGGTGCATGACATTGAACGAAGAAACGGAACGCATGACTGCGATGTTGCGCGGCAAGATTGTGAAGAGCGTTGCTCGGCACCGCGAGCACGAAGTCATGGTAGTGTTCGAGGACGGCTCCCGTTTTTTCGCCGACAGCGACAGTCCGTTAGAGTTGTCAATCACACCGCCGGATGACGCCTCTGAATGACTTCAGTTGGACGTAAGCTGCCACACTGGCAATGCCCGCAATGTTGCCGTGTCCCAACAATCCGCCTTTAACAGCCCTTGCCCTCAACCCTCACCACAACCCCGGCCGCCGCAGCATCAGCGCCTGCGCCAGCACCAGCGTCTTGGCATCGGTCAGTTCCCCCGCCAGCACCATCGCCCGCAGCGCATCCAGCCCCACCTCGTGCACCGTGATATGCTCGAACTCGCCTTCCGCGCCGCCGCCTTCTGCCACGCGGTCGGCGCTCGCATATTCCGCCAGATACAGCGCCACGCGCTCGGTCGAAACCGGGGGGATCGGCCAGATATTCGCCACCGGCTCCAGCGCGCCCAGCCGCAAGCCGCCTTCCTCCATCGCCTCCTCGCGGATGCGTTCGTCGGGGGCCATGCCATCCAGATTGCCGGCCATCGCTTCCAGCAACGGCGGCTCGCCCGCCGCCAGCACCGCCGCCCGCGGCTGGCTCACCAGAAGGCACACCCGCCGCACCGGATCATAGGGCAGCACCGCCACCGCCGAACCATTGTCCAGCAGGTGCCGCTCCACCGTCACCCCATCGGGCAGCCGCACTTCCAACCGCCAGAACCGATACCACCCGTCATACACCAGATGCCGCGCCACGATTTCGGCCATCCCCGTCTCCCTTGTCGGTCCATGCCCGGCATCCTCCGCCGCCCTCTGTGCAGTGCCAGCTTGGCCGGATCAAGATACAGGTTGGCCCTGTCCTACTTGCCCCGCCTCTGGCATGACCGCTGCATGACGATCCGCCACGCCTTTTCGCAAAGCCCCCGCAAATCCGCACTTCCCACCCCTCGCGAGTATTCCCCCAGGACCGTGTCAACTGTGTCAACTTCGTTGGATTTGCGGGCATGAGCGGCCTGACCCACCTCGATTCGCAAGGCCATGCCCGCATGGTCGATGTCGGCGGAAAGGCACCCACCCAGCGCGTCGCCATTGCCGGCGGCCGGATCGCCATGTCGCCCGCCGCGCTCGCCGCGATCCGCGATGGCGAAGTGCCCAAGGGCGATGTCCTTGCCACCGCCCGCATCGCCGGGATCATGGCGGCCAAGAAAACGGCAGAGCTAATCGCGCTATGCCACCCCCTCGCGCTCGATAGCGTCACGGTCGATTTCGCCCTCACCGAAATCGGCGTGGAAGTGACCGCCACCGCCACACTCACCGGCAAGACCGGGGTGGAAATGGAAGCCCTCACCGCCGCCAGCATCGCGCTCCTCACGGTCTACGACATGGCCAAGGCGATCGACAAAGGCATGGTCATCGAACACGTCCGCCTGATCGAGAAGCGCGGCGGCAAGTCGGGTGATTGGAAAGCTGCGGAATGACGGATGGCGCCGTGAAGACCCCGCCGCTCACGCTGGCGCAGGCCCAGCGCCGCCTGATTGCGCTGGCCCCCGCGCTGCCGGTGGAACACCGCGCGGCCGCCGAATGTGCCGGGTTCTACCTCGCCCACCCCGTCACCGCCCAGCGCAGCCAGCCAGACGCACCGCTTTCCGCCATGGACGGCTACGCCCTGCGCGCCGCAGACTTGCCCGGCCCATGGACCGTGATCGGTGAAAGTGCGGCCGGCCATCCCTTCGCCGGCACGGTCGGCACCGGCCAGGCCGCGCGGATCAGCACCGGCGCGGTCGTGCCCGATGGCGCAGACATGGTGCTGTTGCAGGAAGACGCCACCCGCAACGGCGACGCGCTCTTGCTCACCGGCACCCCGCCGTCGCCGCCCGAACGCCACATACGCCCCGCCGGCATGGATTTCAGCGAAGCCGCCCCCCTGCTCGCCCACGGAACCCGCATCGGTGCAGCGCAGATCGCGCTCGCCATCGCCGGCGGCCACCAATACCTGCGCGTCCGCCGCCCGGTGAACGTGGTCGTGATCGATTGCGGCGACGAACTCGGTGCGCCCGGCAAGCCGCTGGGGCCGCACCAGATCCCCGCCAGCAATGGCCCGATGCTGGCGGCAATGGCCGCGCTGTGTCCGGTCAAGGTCACGCGGATCGGCCCGGTGCCCGACGATCTCGGGCAGCTTGCCGCCGCGTTCGAAAAGGCCGCCCATGCCGATATCGTCGTCACCAGCGGCGGCGCCTCGGTCGGTGACCATGACCTGATCCGGCCTGCCCTGGAGGCCGCGGGCGCAGCACTCGATTTCTGGCGCGTCGCGATCAAGCCCGGCAAACCGCTGCTCGTCGCCCGGCGCGGCAGGCAAGTCATCCTCGGCCTGCCCGGCAATCCCGCTTCCGCGTTCGTCACCGGCTTACTGTTCATGCTCCCGCTGCTGCGCGCGGCGCTGGGCGCGGCCGAACCGCTTCCGCGTGCCATTCCGGTTCCGCTAGCACACGATATGGCGGCGGGCGGAAGCCGCACCGAATTCCTGCGCGCCCGCTGGGATGGTGCGCGTGTCACGCTTGATGCCTTGCAGGATTCCGGCGCGCTCACCCCGCTCGCTCGCGCAAATGCGCTGGTCATGCGCCCCGCCGGTGCGCCCGCCGCGCCATTGGGAACAGATGTTCCGGTCTATATGCTCGAATCGGCTGGAATTGCTTGACGGGTGCGGATTGGTTGCTTATTCGTTCCGCATTCGTTCACTAGCGAAAGTGGCCGCCGATGCTCACGCGCAAGCAGCATGAATTGCTGACATTCATTCAGGTCCGGCTCGAAGAGTCGGGAATCTCCCCTTCGTTCGAGGAAATGAAGGAGGCGCTGGATCTCAAGTCGAAGTCCGGCGTGCACCGCCTGATTTCCGCGCTGGAGGAACGCGGCTTCATCCGCCGCCTGCCCAACCGCGCTCGCGCGCTTGAGGTGATCCGCGAACCGGAAACGGCCACGGCCAAGGGTGCCGCCCGCGCCGCCGCGAATGCCAACGCCGCCATCCCGGCGCTGCGCCCGGCCGCCAAGGCTCCATCGCCCGCCAACGACGTGATCGAACTGCCGCTGCACGGTCGCATCGCCGCCGGCGCTCCGATCGAGGCGATCGAAGGCACGACGACGCTGCCCGTCCCCGCCGCCCTGCTCGGCGCAGGTGAGCATTACGCGCTCGAAGTATCGGGCGATTCAATGGTCGACGCCGGCATTCTCGATGGCGATTTCGCCCTTGTGCGCCGCACGCAAACCGCCCGCGATGGCGAAATCGTGGTGGCTCTTGTGCGCGGCGAGGAAGCCACGCTCAAGTATCTGCGCCACGAAAAAGGCATGGTCCGCCTCGATCCCGCCAACGCAGCATACGATCCTCAGTTTTACGCGCCTGAGGAAGTGGAAGTTCAGGGCAAGCTCGCGGGCCTGCTACGCCGCTATCACTGACCGGTAGGCGTCCCGGTCGCTTCGGGCACCGGGACTTTCGGGCGCGGTGAAAACACGCGGGGCGGCTCGCGGCGAAACCAGCCGTGCTGCCCCTGCGTTTCCGCCACCGTACGGATGCGGCCGGAAACGAGGTCGATCGCCAGCCCGCCAGTCTGCGACAACATGTGCTTGTCGGCCTTCAGCAGGCGAGGCTGGCACGCCATCGGCAACCAGCGTTCGGAAACGACGATATCCACTCGCTCGCACGCCGCCGCCAGCGCCAATTCGTCGATGCGGTCCCGCCCACGCCCCAGCAACAGCACGAACCGCCGCCCGCCCCGTACCAGCACCACCGAGCAGAAATCCGAATTACAGCGCGCGCCCTTCCACTGGTCCAACGTCGTCACCTCGCCCGCCATGCCCGCACTTTCCAGCAGCGAGTCCCTGGCATAATCCCCCCGCGTGTCGCGCAGCACCAGCAGGTTCGGCCCCACGCCGGTGATGCCCACATGGCGTCCGTCGCCCGAAACCAGCACATCGGGGGCGCGCTGGATGAAGAACAATCCCGTCGCCAGCGCGACCGGCAACAGACCCCAAAGCCGCACCCGCCCGCCCCACAAGGCCAACCACAGCAATCCGCCGACAAACAATCCGAACACCCAGCCCGGCATAGCGGGCATCATCGTCACCGCGCCCGGCATGTTCGCGGTCACATGCGCCAGCCACAGCAGCAGTTCCAGCGACTTGCCAGTCAGCCACCACGCCGGCGCGCCTGCCCCCGCCATGTCCATCACCAGCGCCAGCGCGATCAACGGCATCGTGGTGAACGTCGTCAGCGGGATCGCCACCACGTTGGCCAGTGCGCCGTAAACCCCGGCGCGGTGAAAGTGGAACAGGCCGATGGGCATCAGCGCCAGTTCGATCACCACGCCCGTCGCCAGCAGCATCGCAAGGTGCCGCCCGGTGCGCACCAGCCAGCCTTCCTCGCGCGCCGCCAGAAAGACCTTGGCTGGCCCCGCATTGTGAAAGGCCACGATCGCGATGACCGAGGCGAAGCTCATCTGGAAGCTGGGCCCCAGCACCGATTCCGGCCAGAACACCATCACGAACAGCGCCGCCACCGCCAGCAACCTCAAGGACAGCGGATCGCGCCCCAGCGCCAGTGCACCCAGCACCAGCAGAGAACCGATCACAGATCGCACCGTCGGCACTTCGGACCCGGTGATTAGCGTATAGGCAATGCCCGTAAGCGCACCAATCCCGGCCGCCACCAGCGGCAGGCGGGTGCGCAGCACGATCCACGGAAACAGCGCGAGCAACCGGATCGTCAGGAAGTAAGCCCCGGCGATCACCGCGCTGACGTGCAACCCGCTGATCGATAGCAGGTGCGTGAGCCCCGCATCACGCATCGCATCCTCGTCTTCCGGCGCAATCGCTCCCCGGTCGCCGCTGGCCAGCGCCGCCGCGATGGCTCCCGGCGATCCGCCCAGCTGGCCCCGCACATGATCAGCCAGTTGCTGCTGCACGCGCCGCAACGAAGTCGCGCCATCGGCCGGAGCGACGAGCGTGACCGGACCGATAGCTGCCCCGGTCGCCGCCAGTCCCTGAAACCACGCGGTCAGAGCGAAGTCGTAGCCACCCGGCAGCATCGGCGAGGCAGGCGGCATCAACCGCGCGCGCAATCGCACCGTTGCCCCTTCGCCAAGGCCGGGCAGATCACCCGCAAGCGGCACGTTCACCCGCACGCGCAGCGGCAGGTCGTGCCCTTCCACACGGCCATCGATCAGCAGGCGGATGCGTTCGCGCGCGCCCTGCTCCTGCCGATCGACCACTTTGCCTTCGATCATGGCGATTTCGGGCCGGGTGATTCCCGGCTCCCCCACCAGTGCGGATTTGGCCCAGATCGTGGTGCATCCGGCAGCTGTCATCAGCGCCATTGCCATGATCGCCAGTCGCAGATGCTGATTTTCCCCATCACGATCGAGCAGCAGCGCCAGAATTCCCGCCGCAGCGCACAGTGCCAGCAGGGCCGCCCATTCCCATGGCCCCGGAAGCACGGCCCATCCCGCAATTCCGCCACCGAACGCAACCGAAAGCCATGGTCCGCGTTCAAATGGACGGGCGGCGAGGAAAGCTTCTATATTGCGCTGCACACTGGACAACGGCATCGGATTGTCCCAATGCCGCGCGCGTTGCCCTGCGGTTTCATCCTCCCAGCCGAGGGGGGGCAGGGTCATAGCCACGTCTGCCTTCGGGGGATGGGGCATACCGTACTTAGGAAGGATTGCGCCGGGGATGGCAAGCGCCACTGAGACCGTTTTTGCAGGACCGGACGGAAAGTCCGGCCCGACGTCCCGTGTCGTTACCCGCTTCGCGCCCTCGCCCACCGGTTACCTGCATATCGGCGGTGCGCGCACCGCGCTGTTCAACTGGCTGTTCGCCCGCCACCATGGCGGCACCTACCTGCTGCGGATCGAGGATACCGACCGCGCCCGTTCGACCGAACCCGCGATCGAGGCGATCTTCGACGGGCTGAACTGGCTGGGCATCGGCGGCGATGAAGCGCCCGTGTTCCAGTTCGCCCGCAGCGGCCGGCATGCCGAAGTCGCCGCACAGCTGCTCGCGGCCGGCCACGCCTATCGCTGCTATCTGACGCAGGAAGAACTCGCCGCTCGCCGCGAAAAGGCGCAGGCCGAACGCAAACCCTTCCGCATCGTCAGCGAATGGCGCGATGCCGATGCCGCGACATGGCCCGAAGGCCAGCCCTACGTCGTTCGCATCAAGGCCCCGCGCGATGGCGAGACCGTGATCGACGATCTGGTGCAGGGCAGCGTCACTGTCCAGAATGCCGAGATCGACGATTTCGTGCTGCTGCGTTCGGATGGCACGCCGACGTACATGCTCGCGGTGGTGGTCGACGACCACGACATGGGCGTCACCCACGTGATCCGCGGCGACGACCACTTGAACAACGCCTTCCGCCAGGTTGTGATCCTGCGCGCGATGGACGCGATCGAGGGCGGCTGGCCCGATCCATTCTATGCCCACATCCCGCTGATCCACGGATCGGATGGGGCCAAGCTTTCCAAGCGACACGGCGCGCTGGGCGTCGATGCCTATCGTGACGAGATGGGCCTGCTGCCCGAAGCGGTGTTCAACTACCTGCTTCGGCTCGGCTGGGGCCACGGTGACGAGGAAATCATCAGCCGCGATCAGGCGATCGAATGGTTCGATATCGCGCATGTCGGCAAGTCCGCCTCGCGTTTCGACCTCAAGAAGCTGCAGAACCTCAACGGCCACTATCTGCGCGAAGCCGACGATGCTCGCCTTGCTGAGCTGGTCGCGCCGCGCCTTGCCGCGCTGGCTCCGGCTTTCGATGCGGAACGCGATAGCGCCCTGCTCGAACGTGCAATGCCGGTGTTGAAAGTGCGCGCTGCCGATCTGAACGATCTCGCCGCAGGCGCCGTGTTCCTGTTCGCCACCCGCCCGCTGCCGCTCGACGCCAAGGCGCAAAGCCTGCTGACGGACGAGGCCCGCGCAATGGTTACCCGGATCGCGGATCGGATCGGGGCTGAAACCGACTGGACAAGCGACGTTCTCGAAGCCAGTCTCAAATCAATGGCCGAGGAACTTGGGGTCGGATTGGGCAAGCTCGCCCAGCCTTTGCGCGCGAGCTTGACCGGACAGGCTACCTCGCCCGGAATTTTCGACGTACTGACGCTGCTTGGCCGCGACGAGTCGCTCGCCCGGCTGCGCGATCAGGCGGCGTGAACGGATACAGCAGACACCATCATCACGAACAGGAGGGCATAGCGTGAGCGACAACCAGGCGACCTTGACCGCGGACGGCCAGACCGTCGACATGCCGGTGCGGAGCGGCACAATCGGCCCCGATGTGGTCGATATCCGCAAGCTCTATGCCCAGACGGGGCTGTTCACGTACGATCCCGGCTTTACCTCCACCGCCAGCTGCGACAGCGCGATCACCTACATCGATGGCGATGAAGGCGTGCTGCTGCACCGCGGCTATCCCATCGGCCAGCTGGCCGAACAGTCGTCGTTCATGGAAGTCTGCTACCTGCTGCTGAATGGCGAACTGCCCAGCGCGGCCGAGCTGACCAAGTTCTCGACCACGATCAGCCGCCACACCATGGTCCACGAGCAGCTTTCGAGCTTCTTCAGCGGGTTCCGCCGCGATGCCCACCCAATGGCGATCATGTGCGGCGTGGTCGGTGCGCTTTCGGCGTTCTACCATGATTCCACCGATATCGCGGATGCCGAACAGCGCCGTATCAGTGCGCACCGCCTGATTGCCAAGATGCCGACGATCGCGGCGATGGCGTTCAAGTATTCGGTTGGCCAGCCCTTCGTCTATCCGCGCAACGATCTTTCGTATGCGGGCAACTTCCTGCGGATGACCTTCGGCGTGCCTGCCGAGGAATACGAGGTGGTTCCGGCTGTTGAAAAGGCGATGGACCGGATCTTCATCCTCCACGCCGATCACGAACAGAATGCCTCGACCAGCACGGTTCGCCTTGCTGGCTCGTCCGGCGCCAATCCGTTTGCCTGCGTCGCGGCCGGCATCGCCTGCCTGTGGGGCCCGGCACACGTCGGCGCCAACGAAGCGGCGCTCAACATGCTCAAGGAAATCGGCACGCCCGACAAGATCCCTGAGTACATCGCCCGTGCCAAGGACAAGAACGACCCGTTCCGCCTGATGGGCTTCGGCCACCGCGTGTACAAGAACTACGATCCGCGCGCGACGGTGATGCAGAAGACCGTGCGCGAAGTGTTCGACGCGCTCAACGTCAATGATCCGCTGTTCGAGACGGCGCTGGAGCTTGAGCACATCGCGCTCAACGATCCCTACTTCGTCGACAAGAAGCTGTTCCCGAACGTCGATTTCTATTCGGGCATCATCCTTTCGGCCATCGGCTTCCCGACGACGATGTTTACTGTGCTGTTCGCCCTTGCCCGCACCGTCGGCTGGGTGGCACAATGGAACGAGATGATCAGCGATCCAGGTCAGAAGATCGGTCGCCCCCGCCAGCTCTACACAGGCCCGGCCGAGCGCGACTACATTCCCGTCAGCAACCGCTGACATTCACTTCAGGAGGCGGTGATGAAGATTATCCTGCGGATCATCGGCATCGCCGCCATCCTGATGGGCCTGTTGTGGACAGGTCAGGGCGCGGGCCTGATCATGTGGCCCGCCTCCAGCTTCATGCTGGCGCAGCGCCAGTGGATCATGTGGGGCCTGCTGCTGGTGTTGCTGGGCGCAGCCGTTCTGCTGCGCTCGGGCAAGCGCAAGTAACGATCAGCCGCGGGCGGTCATCGCCGCTTGCAGGTCCGCCGGCAGGCTGAGCACGAACGTAGCGCCCTTGCCCGGCGCGCTTTCGACATGCAGGTCTCCGCCCATCGCACGGGCCAGCCGGCGCGAGATGTAGAGGCCCAGGCCGCTGCCGCCGTCGCCACTGCGACCCAGCCGCTCGAACTTTTCGAACACTCGGTCGGCCTGTTCGGGGGTCAGCCCTTCGCCCTCGTCGGTCACCGTCAGCCACGCGACATCGCCCTCGATGCCGCAGGCAAGCGATACGGCCGAATGACCGGGGGTATAGCGGATGGCGTTGCTCAACAGGTTCAGCAACACCTGCAACACTCGTCGAAACTCGCCGATGGCCGGGGCTTGGTCGCTTTCGGGCGGCGTGTGGAGCACGATCCCGCGTTCCTGGGCGCGGACAGACAGGATGCCGGCGGCGCGGCGGGCACAGTCGGCGAGGTCGATGCGATCGGGCGCCGGGCTGAAATCGGGCGCTTCCACGGCTTCCAGATCGGCTAGGTCTTCCACCAGGCCCATCAGGTGCCGCCCAGCTTCGGCAATATCGGCAGCGTAGTTGGCGTATTCGTCGGCCAGCGGTCCGGCCAGACGGGTGCGGATGGTCTCGGCGTTGGCGACGATCCGGGCGATGGGCTGGCGCAGCGCGGGCGCAAGATCGCGGCCGAGCAGGCTGTTCCATGCGGGCAAGCCACCCGCCGCGTCGGCCGCCTCGTGCGGCAGGCGCTCGATCGCTTCGGGAATGGCGATCAGCTCGAAACCGCCACCGCTGCGTGGCAGGATGCGCGCGCGCCAGCGCCGGGCCGATCCCGCAACTGTAAACGTCGCATCGTCGAGCAAGCGCCAGTGCAGCGGTTGGTGGCCGCCGGCCCAGTGGTCCGCCAGCGTGTCCAGCTTGACGAAATCGGTCCAGTAACGGCCTGCGCCGGCTGCGACGGCCTTGCCGAACTGCGCCAGATCGGGCGCGCCGACTTGCGCCGCCAGAACGCGCTGTTCGGCATCGAGCAGCAAGTGCGCCTCGCCCAGTTGGCGCAAAAGTTCTTCGGGGGCCTGCACATCGACCGGCTGGTCGCCCGCCAGCTTCCACTGGCTCAGTTCCAGCGTCGTGCCTTCGCCCGCAGGCGCGACCGAGGCCCAAGCCGAGATCGGCTTGCCATCGTCCACCGCCACGATCGTGCGCGACATCGGCAAGTGCGACCGGCGGGACTTTCGCACCAGCGCCAGCAGCGCTGGGATCGCTATCGCCCCCGGCAACTCACCGCCGCAACGCAGTTGCAGGCCGGCCAGCGGCTCGTCCGCTTCCAGCAGCCGGTCTGCGCCGTCACAGCGGGCACGGATCGGCGCGACGGTCGCCATGTCAGCGATGGGATCCAACGCCGGCAAGGATCGCTGCTGCCGTATCGGGATGCAATGCGGAAAGTCCTTCAGGCAGCGTCACGTCGGGATGGATCGCCAGAAACTGCGCCGAAATGGCGTCCGCCTTCAACCCGCTGGCGCACAGCGACAGGGCAAGCCGGGGCAGCTGGCTTTCGGTGGTCGCCACGATCGCGGCCTCGCGGCTTTGACCCGAACCCAGCGCCAGCGCCGTAAGGAACAGCGCGACGCCGGCTTGTTCTGCCGCCAGCCCCTGCACCGCATCGCCGCCCATGCCGTCAAGCACACGCCGCATCAGGCCCAGTCGTCCGCGCGTTTCATCGAATTTCCCGCGCAAGGTGCGCTCGGCGATCAGGGCATAGCCATCCGCCCCCGCATCGTCGCCCACGAACGCGCGCATCGTCACGAGCGCGATGTGGAACAGATCGCCCGGCAGTTCCGCCAAAGGCATTTGCATCCGCCGCTGCGCCTGCCCGAAGCGGGCGTTGGCGGCCAGCAGGTTCATAGCCAGCGCCGATGCCTGCGCATCCTGCGCGGCGATGCGCGCCTGCAACAGCGGCGGCAACACCGGGTCCAGCGCCAGTCGGCCCTGCAACCGTTCGGTCAGCTGCCATTCCAGCGCCAGCGTGTGGAGGTGAAACAGGAACGCCTCGTTACCCGCCAGCACTTGTGCCAGCTCGTCCGCCGCGCGGTGCGCCCAGCCCTGCGGATCGGCATGGCCCGCCGCCTCGGCCAGCGCGATCACCAGCTGGCGGGCGATATCGTGGAACATGCCGCGCACCCGCGCGACGATTTCGTCACTGAAGATCGAGCTGTCGTCATTGCGCAGCAGGTGCCGCAAAATCGGCGCGTTGCTCGCCAAGGCCTGGTCCGCAAACGCCAGCTCTTCCTTGAGCAACGCCTCAATTGCGCCCTGTGGGCCGCCGGAAGATGCAGGTTGTGCCATCGATCGGACTTTAGGCGCGAGTGGTTAAGACCGGGTTAGGCGCTGTCTTCCGCCCGCCGGCAACCACCAGCGCCGCCACCAGCAGGCCAGCGACGACGGCCTGCAGCACCGGCTCGAACGGTAATGCCGCGCTGATCGCCATCAATAATCCGCCGGCCACGAACCGATCGCCCAGCCACCACGTCCACACATGCACCGGCAGCACGCGGGGCAACAGCCGCAGCAGCAGGAACAATACCGCCGGTGCAAACCACATAGCACCCGAATCAAGCCCCGGAATTGCAGGAGCACCGCCCCGCCAGGCCGCCAGCGTCACGAAGGCCAGGTCCAGCCCCGCGCTCGCCAATGCGGCAGCGGGCACCCGGCCCGTGGTGGAAAGCAGGGAATCCCGCTCGATCCGCGCCAGCAGCATCGCCGCCTGTTGAACGATCCACGCGATCCCCAGCATGGCAAATCCGGCGGTCTGCCAGCCGAGCCAGCCTGACCCCAGCCCCAGCAACCCCAACACCAGCGCCGCCAGCGCCATCAACCACGGCCGCGTGCCAGCATGGAGCAGGGCCGGCCCCAGCCGCTGCACACCCTTGGCCGCGATCCATTCGCCCGGCGATCGCGCATGATTGCTGCGGGTGTGCAGGTGCAGCCAGCCCGGCTCGGCGCGGTGCGCTTCGTCCTCGCTCCGGATCAGCCTCCAGCGACCTTCATCGACCAGCGCTGCGGGCAGCGCCTTCATCGCCACGCGGGTCTGTGTCGCCAGCCGCAGCAGCGCGGATACCGGATTCCATTCGGCCGGCAGATCGCCCAGCCCTGCGACCAGACGGCCCGGCAGGCGCATGGCGCCAGCGTTGGAATGGTTCAGGTCGATTCGCTCGAACCCGACGGAAAGCCCGGTTTCCACCGGCAGCGTCAGCACCGCCGGTCCTTCGCCCAGCAGGCGCAAGGCGTCTTCCGGCATCGCCAGCAGGCCATCCGAAAACACCAGCAGTTCGTCTTCAGGTGAAACCAGCGGCACCAGCGCGCGGGCGGTGGCGATCACATGGAACCGCGCGCCCCCGGCCTCGGCCACGTGCTGCAAGGCCACCAGTTCGCCCGTCAGTGTTTCGGCCAGCACCACCACACGCGCGCAGCCAAATGCCAGCGCCAAGCCCAGCTGATGCCGCACGATCGAACGCCCGCCGATCGGCAGGTATCCGCGCAAGCCCGGCTCGTGGCCGTCCGCATCACCCGCGACGGCTTCCATCATCGATAACAATGCGACCCGCAAACGCAGCGCCTCCTGCGTGCATGGTACGGTGCGCGGCCTTCCCTGCCAAGCGCGGGGTTGGTTCGTTGTTCGTTAAGCGTGCCGGATCACGAAGGCAGCGACAACTCGTCGATCAGCACGCCAATGCGGCGCAGTACGCCCGGTTCGCCCGGTGCGGCCAACAGCACTTCGTCCGCCAGCTCGATCAATTGGGCCGCATGGAACGTGGCGGCCAGGCTTTTCAGCCGCAGCGCCGCGACATGCCAGTTGCCGTCGCAGCGTGACCGCTCCAGCAGGTCCAACTGCCGCCGTGCGCTTTCCACAAAGGCGGCGCGCAGTTCAAGGAACAGCGCCGGGTCGTCTCCTGCCACGGCGGAAACATGTGCATCGATTGCTTCGCCGAGATACGCCATTCCAACGCTTTACCCCGTCAGCGTTAAGGGAGGGTTTAACGCTGGCCGAATTCCATGATATACCGGGCACATGAATGGGGGACCGCGGATCATTCCGATCGATGCCGGCCAGCCGGATAACGGCGGGTCCGAGCCTGTACTCGACTTGAGGGCGGAGGCATGGCCTGCTCCCGAAACCTTCGAGCAGGAGGATGAAACGCCCCCCGCCCGCCGCGAATGGCCAATTCCTGCGGCTGCGTCTTTCCTTGTTGTTGCATGGACCGCGTTTTTCGGCTGGGCAAACCTGCCGGCAATGCGCGTGGCCACGCTGCCTACACAGTGGGCGCAGTGGATCGTCGCGTGGTCGGTGCCCGTGCTGCTGGTCCTTGTCGGGCTGCTGCTGGTCATGCGCACCAGCCGGCGCGAAGCGACCCGCTTTTCCGATGTAGCCCGCTCGCTCGCCACCGAATCGGAACGGCTGGAAGTCCGGCTGCGTTCGACCAACACCGAACTCTCGCTGGCGCGCGATTTCATCGCCTCGCAAAGCCGCGATCTCGAATCGCTCGGCCGTGTGGCGGTCGATCGCCTGTCCGGCAGCGCCGGAAGGCTTCAGGAACTCATCGTCGGCAACGGCGCGCAAGTCGACCGCATCGGTGAGGTTTCCGGCAACGCACTGGAAAACATGGAAAAGCTGCGCGGGCAGCTGCCGGTCATCGCCAATTCGGCGAAGGACGTGACCAACACCATCGCCAATGCCGGCCGCACCGCGCACGTCCAGCTGGAAGACATGATTGCAGGCTTCCAGCGCCTCAACGAATTCGGCGTGGCCAGCGAACGGCAAGTCGTCGCAATCCGTGAGCGGGTGGACGCCGCGCTGGCCGCCTTTGGCGCGGCTTCCGACCGCATCGGCACCCTCGTCGCCGACCGCTTTGACGCGCTGGCAAGCGAAACCGAGGCTCACCGCCAAAAGCTCGATGGCGAGGAAATCGCCGCGCTCGCCGCCATTCGCGCGCGCGCCGATGTTCTGGCGCAGGAACTGGAGCAGCATCGCAGCCTGACGGCGGAGGCTGAAAACGAAGCGCTGGCCGCACTGCGCAGCCGCTCCGATGCGCTGCGGCAAGAACTGGCCCGCCATCGCGGCGCCAGCTCGGAGGCCGAAGGCGAAGCGCTCGCCGCACTACGTAGCCGTTCAGATGCCCTCGCCCAGCAGATCGCCCAGCAGCGCAGCGTCATCGCCGCCGCCGAAGAGGAAATGCTGGCTGCGCTGCACGCTCGTTTCGCCTCGCTGCGCGACGAAAGTGGTGCCATCGGGCGCACCCTCACCCAGTCGGAAGATGCCGCGTTGGCCGCCTTTGCCGTTCGTTCGGCGGGCGAGGTCAATGCCTTGCGCCAGGCGATCGAAGAAATCGGCCGCGACCACGATGGCCTGCTCGCCGCATCGCGCGAACGGCTGGCCGGTTTCGAGGAAAACGCACAAGCCCTCACTCGGCGGCTCATTGCCGAAGCCGGCGAGGCCGATGCCGAAATCGCGCGCCGTCGCGGTTCGCTCGAATTGGCGATGGCCGAACAGCGCGAAGCGCTGTCGCGGCGGCTGGTTGAGCTTGACCGCAGCATTGGCGAACGGCGCACCACGATGGCGGCGGCCGGTGCCGAAGCGGCCGAAGCCCTCGCGCGCAAACTGGCCGAACTCGATCATGCCATCGAGGAACAGCGCAAGCGTCAGATCGACGACGCCCGCCTGTTGGGCAACCACTGCGACGCCATCGGCGAGCGGGTGGTCGCGCTTTCCACCGCCCTGCGCGCATCGGGCGATCAAGGCGCGGAAACTGCCGCCACGGTCGATCGCTCCATCGGTGCGCTCAACCAGCGGCTGGTCGACATGCGGGATGCGCTAACCGGCACCGACGGCCAGATCGTCGAACTGACCACATCGGCAGTGCGCCTGCTCGAACTGATCCAGGCCGGCGGCGACCACACCCGCACCCAGATCCCCGAAGCCTTGCGCAGCACCGAAGCGGGTCTCGGCATGATCGAGGACCGCGTCGTGGCCTTGCGCGATACCTTGCGCGAAGCCGGTGACAGCGGCCGCAGCCTGTCCGAACAGGTGGGCACCACGCGTGGCGACGTGGCCGGCGTCATCGAGGATATCGGCGGGTTGCACCGCACGCTGGCCGAACACGCCGCGCAACAACAGTCCACGCTCGACGCCTTGCGCAATGCGCTCACCGCCGCGCGGGCCGATAGTGATGCCCTGTCGCAGGATATCGAGGCCCGGCTTTCCGGTGCGGTTTCCCGCCTTGCCGAGGCGGCAGGCCATGCTGGCGATCACTTGCGCGAAACCACGGCGCGCGAGATCGAAGGGCTGGCGGAACAACTGGGTGAACAGAGCAGTGCCGCCATCGTGCGCGTGCTGCAGGGGCGCGGTGCCGAACTGATCGGTCGGCTGGAAGAAGCCATCGACAGCGCTGCTGCCGCCAGCCGCGAAACCGCGATGCAGATGCGCGACCAGTTGTCCAAGGTGGACGAACTGGCCGGCAATCTCGAAAACCGCGTCACCCGAGCCCGCGAACGCGCCGAGGAACTGGTCGACAACGACTTCGCCCGGCGCACGGCGCTCATCACCGAGTCGCTCAATTCGACCTCGATCGACATTGCCAAGGCGCTGTCGTCCGACGTTTCGGAAACCGCCTGGGCATCGTACTTGCGCGGCGACCGTGGCATCTTCACCCGCCGCGCCGTCTCGCTGCTCGATAGTGCCGAGGCAAAAGCGGTGCAGCAGCACTATGAAAGCGAGCCCGAATTCCGCGAGCACGTGAACCGCTACATCCACGATTTCGAATCGATGCTGCGCCAGCTGCTCTCCACCCGCGACGGCAATGCGCTCGGCGTCACGCTGCTCTCATCCGACATGGGCAAGCTGTACGTTGCGCTGGCGCAGGGGATCGAGCGCCTGCGCACCTGAATTCAGCGAGTCAGGTCCGTCCGCCGTTCGGATACCCGGCGCAAGTCATCGGCGAAACGCTGTTCCTCGACGGAGCGCGCTTCATCTTGCAGCCGCAGCAGGTAGCTGGGGTGCGTGGTGATCCACAGTTCGGATCCATCTTCCAGCAGCCGCGGCTGCCCGCGCTCCTTCTGCACGCTCACCGTCTTGCCCAGCAGTCCGCGTGCCGCACTGGCCCCCAAGGCGACGACCAGTCGCGGGCGGACCAAGGCGCGTTCGCTTTCCAGCCACCAGCGACAGTGGTCGATCTCACCCGCCGTCGGCGTTTGGTGCAGGCGCGCCTTGCCGCGCGGGCTGAACTTGAAATGCTTGACGGCATTGGTCACGTAGGTGCCGTTCAGGTCGATCTCGGTGTCGTTCAGGTGTGAGCGCAACAACTGGCCCGCCGGTCCGATAAATGGCCGCCCCTGCTGCTCTTCGTGATCACCCGGCTGCTCGCCCACGATCATCAAAACGGCGGATTTCGGCCCTTCACCGGCCACCGCGCGGGTGCCATTGCACCCAATGGGACATCTGCGGCACGCTTGGATCGCCTTTGCTACAACCTCAAGGGTTTCAGGCTGTAGCTCGCCCGGCGTTGCCGATGCCCCCGCCTCGATCATCCTCGCCTCGCGCGCCTGAGCCCCCGCGACCAGCCCCGGAATGAGTGCCGCTTCCGGCATGTTTTTCCAGTACTTGCGCGGCATTTCCTTCAACATCGCTCCGACTTTCAGACGTGCAGGATTGAAGATGGACGCATAGTATTTGCCCCACAGCGCCTCCACGGGATCGCCGGCCGGGGCATCCTCTTTTCGCGCTGGCGGACCTTCGCACAATGTCGTTCCATCCCAGTGGATGGCTCCCTGCGGCGTCAGGATCGACCAGTGCATCTGGGTGAACCGGCGCACGAAGAAACTGGCGTTGGCGCGCAGAATGTGGTGCTCCGGCTCGAACCACGAAACGAACCGCTCGCTTCCATCGGGCTCCACCACTTCGCGAAAGCGCACGAACGCCCGCATCTTGTGAATGTCGCGGCGCACGGTTCGCGCCAGTTGCTCGATCCGGCGTACGGCGGGATCGGTGGCATCGTCCATCAGGCGGGGGTTGTCCTGCAGCCTGAACAGCAAGCCATAAAGCAGCGAAAATCGTTCGATCTCAGTATGTAACAGCGCACTTTTGGCCAGCTGCAGGAACTTTGCCGAAACGCGCGGCACTGGCGCGCCCGGCGCGGGATCGGGCAAGGCATCGCCATCCGCAAAGAGATCGCCTGCATCGCCCTTCACGCGCCAGCTTGCCATGTCGGGCGAAACACCGGCCATCAGCAAGCGCCGCGCCGCATCGCGCCAGCCTTCGAAATCGTCCGGAGCGTCGAGTGCAACGGCAACGGTCACGCCGCGAACAATTCCAGCTGCTCCGCCTTTATGGGTGCCACCAGCGCGCGCAGATTGGCCCGGTCGGTCAGCAGCGTGGGCGACCAGTCCGCCGTCACGATGAACGGCCGCAATTTCGCGATCGAGACCGTCAGCCGGGCCACATCCTCCAGCCGCAAGCGCCGCTGCCGCCGTGCGGAAAGCACCGCATTGACCGCCCGCACGCCCAGCCCCGGCACGCGCAGCAGCCGTTCGCGCGGTGCCCGATTGACGTCGACGGGGAAGTCGTCGCGGAATTTCAGCGCCCAGGCGAGCTTGGGGTCGATATCGAGCGGCAGCATGCCAGCCTCATCTGCCGCACGGCCGACGTCGGCCGGGGCGTAGCCATAGAAGCGGATCAGCCAATCCGACTGATATAGCCGATGCTCGCGCATCAGCGGCGGGCGCCGCAGCGGCAGGACGGCACTGGCATCGGGAATAGGACTGAAGGCCGAGTAATAGACGCGGCGGAGGCTGAACCGGTCGTAAAGCGTGCCCGCCCGCGTTACGATATCGGCGTCTGAGGCGGCATCCGCGCCGACGATCATCTGCGTCGACTGGCCGGCCGGAGCGAACTTCGGTGCGGATTTGAACCGCTTGCGCGCATCGCGGTTCTCGACGATCGCGCTGCCGATGGATCCCATCGCGCCTTCGATCTGTGTGGCCGACTTGTCGGGCGCCAGACGGGTCAGCCCGGCCACGGTGGGCAATTCCACATTGATCGAAACGCGGTCGGCATAGAGGCCAGCCTGCGCGACCAGTCCCGGATCGGCCTCCGGAATGGTCTTGAGGTGGATGTAGCCGCGAAAATCGTGTTCCTCGCGCAGGATACGGGCCACTTCGATCAGCTGTTCCATCGTGTGCCCGGCGCTTTTGACGATGCCCGACGAAAGGAACAGCCCCTCGATATAATTGCGGCGATAGAACGCCAAGGTCAGGTCCACCACTTCCTGCGGGGTGAAGCGGGCGCGGGGTGTGTTCGAACTCTTGCGATTGATGCAGTAATGGCAATCGAAAATGCAGTGGTTGGTCAGCAGGATCTTCAGCAGCGAGATGCAACGTCCGTCGGGAGCATAGGCGTGGCAGATGCCCATGCCTTCCGTAGATCCGATGCCCTTGCCGCCCGCGCTGCTGCGTTTGGTCGTGCCCGACGACGCGCACGAGGCATCGTATTTCGCTGCATCCGCAAGGATTGCCAGCCGTTCCATCACCGTTTTCTGCGTCATATGTTCCTTATACGTTCCAATCAGTTGCAACGCCAGTGCCCATCGGGACAGGGCGTGTTCGGGGCGGGACAGACCGGATGGAACGCGCACCCTTTCCAGCGGTTCTGATCGCAGGACGGGACAGGAGTTTTCCCACATGCCGATGATCGAAGCTCGCGACGGAACCCTACTTTACGCCAAGTCGTGGGGCGATGGCCCTCCGGTCGTACTGATCCACGGCTGGCCACTTTCGGGCGACAGCTGGGACCCGATCAGCAACGCGCTGGCGGACGCCGGATTTCGCGCCATTGCCTATGACCGGCGTGGGTTCGGGCGGTCGGAGCAGCCATCGGGCGGTTATGACTACGACACCTTTGCCGACGATCTGGCCGACGTGATGGCCGCAACCGGGGCGACGCAGGACGTGGCGCTGGTCGGGTTCTCGATGGGTGGCGGCGAAGTGGCGCGTTACCTTTCGCGGCATGGCGGCAAGGGCGTTTCGCGGGTCGCGCTGATTTCGTCGGTGGTGCCCTACATGCCGCAGACGGATGATAATCCGGATGGCGTGCCGCAGGCGACGTTCGACGAGATGACCGAGGGCATGCTGGAAGACCGGGCCAAGTTCATGACTGGCTTTTTCAAGGACTTCTACGGCGTGGGCCTGCTGAGCCAGCCGGTGAGCGACGAAGTGCTTGAACTATCGTGGGCGACGGCGATGCAGGCGGGGTTGCGGCCCACGCTGGCGGCGGCCAAGGCCTTTGCGACCACGGATTTCCGCCCCGATCTGCCCGCTTTCCGGGTGCCGACGCTGATCGTGCATGGGACGTCCGACAAGACCGTGCCGATCGATGCGACTGGCCGGGCTGTTGCGCAGGTGGTGCCCCAGGCAACCCTTCTGGAATACGAGGGCGGGCCGCACGGCGTGTTTGCAACGCATACCGAGCGGTTGACGCGGGACCAGCTCGATTTCCTGTCTGGCCGCGCGCCGGAGGATCGGCAGGACGTGCTCGATGCGATGACGGCGGACGCACTGGTGATGCCGCCGATGTGATCGCGCCTGCCCCAAAGTGCGCCGGAACAATCGTGCCGGCGTGCCGTTCAAACACCATCACGGACCAGCAGGACATTTCCCCATGAAATACGACCAAGGCGATCCCAAGGAACTGAAGCACCAGTTCTGGAAGGCGATGACCGACAGCCCCTATGTCATGCTCCAGCTCGATCACGACGAGCATTCGGCTGCGCCGATGACCGCGCAGTTGGACAAGGACGCCAATCACGCAATCTGGTTCTTCACCAGCCGCGACAACCGCTTTGCCGCCAAGGGTGCCGCGACGGCGACTTATGCCGGCAAGGGCCACGATGTGTTCGCCCGGTTCGCCGGCAACCTGGTGGAAGAGACCGACCGTGCGCGGCTGGACAAGCAGTGGAACAACTTTGTCGAGGCCTGGTATCCGGGCGGCAAGACCGATCCCAACCTGCTGTTCCTGCGCATGGACCTTGGCGACGCCTCGATCTGGGGCGGCGAGGTTGGCGTGGTCAACACCGTGAAAATGGCGTTGGGCATGGACGTGCGTGACAGCATCAAGGGCGGGTTTGCCGAAACCACGCTCTGACGCGGAGTAATCCGCGCTTTGAAAAGGGGCCGCTTTCCGATGGGGGGGCGGCCCCTTTTTCGTGCGCCGATGTTGGACAAAAAGGTGACAGAGGTTACACCGTGTCACCTTTTTTTGGGCGGGTTTCCGCCTGCGTTTTCATAGACTTGCCGCAAGAAGGTGACACATCCGCTTTTCCTGCGAAGTGTCACCTTTTCGGCGATTCAAAGAGCGGTGGGCATGATGGCAGGGTTGGCGGATGTAGGACAGGGCGGTGTTTTCGGTTTGATTTTGCCCGCGAGCGTGGAACCCCCACCCCCAGCCCCTCCCCGCTGGGGAGGGGAGTTAGGTTTGGCAGTCTGACGGCTAATTGGGTTGCCGATGCATCTTGCGTGCGCATGAAAGCGCGATGGCGGCATACGCCCAGTTGTGGACGCTTGACGGTCCTGTCATATTGATCGCATGGCTCGATTATTCGTCATTGCGGCGTATGTCGCTCTACTGGCTTTTGGCCTATATATCTTCGAGCTGCACCACGACTGGCGTATAGACCGACGCATGGTACCAGCAGCGCGAATGCTGTTCGTGTTGTTAGAACTCTCGTCGCTTACCAGTTTGGCATTCATGGATCGTTGGTGGCTGCCCGGCACCCTCTTTGCTTCCGCGCTCGTGACAGCACCTTTGGTGTCGGGTGCAGGGTTCAACTTAGGCTACACGATATATGGGGTGGGCATGTTCGCTGCGGCGATGAGATTGGGCCGAGCGGGTAGTGCAAAGCGCAACGGCAGCTAACCACCACTTCGCGCCCTTCCGGGACGATTTTGCGAGAATGGCAGCATCCGCCCACTTGCGGACATTCGGGCAAAGCGCGATGTTCATGACATGAGAGGATACCAGCTGGCTGATCCCGATCGACGGGAGATACGGTGTTTCGCATGATTTGCGGATTGGCGAACAAGTCGTGGCTCCGCGAAAAAAACGACCAAATCTCTCGGGATTTTTGGGTTGAGACAGATGCTTGGGAGAGTGGTGCTGCCAACGAGAGCGAGCTGTGGTCAAAGGAAAGCGACGAAAACTTGGAGCTGATAAAACGTGCAGCCCAGTTGGAATACGGCGAATCCGCTGCGTTCGACCTTCATTTGGAAGGGGCAAAAGCAGGATCGGTCTGGTGTCAACAGATGGTCGGATGGCATTACTGGACAGGGATTGGAGTCGCCGCCGACCAAAATCAGGCTCTGAAATATTACCACTCGGCTATCTGCGGGGGGGCATGGATAGCTACGTTACGCTATGCTCGGGCTCTTTTTGAAGTCGGCCAATACGACGACTGCGAGCGTGTTCTCGATGACGGGGTAAGCTGCGGGTTCGTGCCATCATATTATTGGTTGGCTTGGTTTCGCCATAAGCGGCACGGCACCCGTGCAGTCAGGGAAGAAGTCCGACCGTTGGTCGAGCATGCAGCCAAAGAAGGCCATCCAGCTGCGAAACATTTGCTGGCACTTTGGATGCGATCCGGGAAGTTGAGGCTACGTGACATCCCGCGTGGGTGGTTGATGGCGGCTCAAATTTCGATTGCCTACGCAATTCGTGACGCCAACGAGTAAATCGATCACATCACTGGACTAGCGACAGCTAACCACCAATGCCGGCCGTTCCGTACGTTTGTTCGCAAGCGCCATAGCCGTCAAAAAAAGGGGGCAACCGCAGTGCCTGCGATTGCCCCTTTTCTTTAACGGATCGCCGTTCAGTTGACCGGCGGCACCGGCATCGGCGGTGCGTCGGCGTCGATTTCATGCACTTCGACCAGACCGCGGCCGACGTGGCTCTTCCGATAGCCGTAGGCGAAGTAGAAGAAGAGGCCGATGGCGCCCCATATGGGCAGCACGATCATCGCTTCGAACGGCAGGTTGAAGAACAGGAACACGCACCCTGCCGCCGCGACCGGGCCGATCACCCATACCAGTGGAGTGCGGAACGGGCGGACGCGGTTGGGATCG
>DAICYJ010000081.1 GCA_027311705.1 Novosphingobium sp.
TCGGAATGAAATCGATCGGGTACGAACCGCGGCTGTTTTCGGCCAAGGTCGCATCGTCGAGGTCGATTTCGCGCGTGACCGGGTCGATCACCACGTTTTCGAGGATCGTGCCGAAACGCTTGGTCGTGGCGAAGATTTCGGGTTCGGCTTCGGCCGAAAGACGGATCATCTTGGCATAACAACCGCCTTCGAAGTTGAACACGGCGGTGTCCGACCAGCCATGCTCGTCATCACCGATCAGCGTGCGGCTGGCATCGGCCGAAAGCGTGGTCTTGCCGGTGCCCGAAAGGCCGAAGAACACGGCGGTCTTGCCGTCAGCGCCGATGTTGGCCGAACAGTGCATGGGCATCACGCCCTTCACCGGCAGCAGGTAGTTGAGGATGCCGAACACCGACTTCTTCATCTCGCCGGCATAGGACGTGCCCCCGATCAGGATCAGCTTTTCCGTGAAGTTGACCGCGACAACCGTTTCGCTGCGGCTGCCGTGACGCTCAGGGTCGGCACGGAAGCTGGGCAGGTCGATGATCGTGTATTCGGGAGCGAAGCCGGCCAGTTCCTGAGCCGTGGGGCGCACCAGCAAGGTGCGCACGAACAGGCTGTGCCATGCGAATTCGGTAATCACCCGCACGTTCACGCGGTGATCGGCCTGCGAGCCGCCGAACAGGTCGGCAACGTAGAGCTTGTCCTTTTCACCCAGCGCGGTGATGAAATCGGCCTTCAGCGCGGCGAAGTGTTCCGGCGTCATGGCGACGTTGGTCTTGCCCCACCACACGGTGTTTTCGGTTTCGGCATCGCGGACAATGAACTTGTCCTTGGCGCTGCGGCCGGTGTGCTTGCCGGTGGCGACCACGAACGGACCGTCGGCCGAAAGGAGGCCTTCACCGTTGCGCACGGCATGTTCGATCAGCGGCGCGGTGCCGAGGTTGGCGAAAACTTGCGCGGGTTCGGGGAAACCCTGCTGGGCCAGCGTTACGTTGAGGCCAGAATTGGTCAGGCTGCTATCGGACACTTCACGCCTCCAGTTGGACGTCCCGATACGGGCGGACCGCGCGGGGCTTGTTATCGTCTTTGAATACGAATGCACGGATTCGGCAAAAGCCGCATAGTCATTGCGACATGCTGCGTCAAATGGGGTGCGACAACCAAGTTTTTTGCGCAGCAAGTTGCACGAATCTCAACTGGCCGGACGACGCATGGTTAACCGCCTACACACGCTAAACCAGCAGGGTGGCGGTTGCCAGTGCGGCAGGCAAGCGGTAATCCTGTGCTTTGCACTCACTGGGTGATCGAGCATGGCCAACAGCCCCGCAGAAAATGCCCAGCCCGGTGACCCTCCGGGAATCTCTCAGCCCCACATCATCGCGCTGGTGGACGACGATCGCAACATCCTGACCACCGTTTCCATCGCGCTCCAGACCGAAGGCTTTGCCACCCGGCTGTACTACGACGGGGCGGCGGCGCTGAAGGCGATGCTCGACAATCCGCCCGATCTGGCCGTGTGCGACATCAAGATGCCCCGCATGGACGGTTTCGAACTGCTGCGCCGCTTGCGCGAGAAAAGCGACATGCCGGTCATTTTTCTTACCAGCAAGGACGACGAGGCGGATGAGGCGCAGGGGCTGTCGCTGGGCGCGGACGACTATATCGCCAAGCCATTCAGCCAGCGACTGCTGATCGCCCGCATCCGTGCCATCCTGCGCCGCAGCGAGATCGTGCGCCGCGATCCGGCGGGCGAGGAACCGGCCGACCCGCTGCCCGATCCGATCCGCCGCGGCCGCCTGGCGATGGACCCCGCGCGCCATCAGGTCGATTGGCAAGGTGCGCCCGTTTCCCTCACCGTCACGGAATTCCTGATCCTTGAGGCGCTGGCCCTGCGGCCGGGGGTGGTCAAGACGCGCAACCAGTTGATGGATGCCGCCTATCACGATGACGTTTTCGTCGACGACCGCACCATCGACAGCCACATCAAGCGGCTGCGGCGCAAGTTCCGCGCGGTCGATCCGCAGTTTTCGGCCATCGAAACCCTCTATGGCGCGGGCTACAGCTTTGCCGACGAGTGAGGTGGTCGCATCGCACGGGCCGGGGCCCGGCCGGTTGCGCCGCCGCCTGTGGCGCACGCGCGGCGTGCCGCTCACCACGCGCATCCTCGCGGTCAACGTGATCGCGCTGGCGCTGATGGCCGGCAGCTTTTTCTACCTCGACAGCTTTCGCCAGCAATTGCTGAAGGAACGCTTCAAGCTGGCGCGGGCCGAGGCGGAGATCGCCGCCGATGCGCTGGAAAATGCCAGTTCGATCCAGCGCCGCGCGCTGCTGGCGCAGATCGGCAGCGAACAATCGCTGCGGATGACGCTGTACGATGCCAAGGGCGGCCTGCTGGAAGACAGCTTCCGCCTTGCCCCGCCGCCCTTCGCCTTTGTCGATCCTGAATCGGAGCCGTGGTATCAACGCGTAGCGCGCGGGCTGGATCGTGGCGTCGATTTCGTGGTCGGCGCACCGGCCGTCGAACGCTATGCCGAACCGCCGCAGCCTGGCGCGGGCAACTGGCCTGAAATCGCCCGCGCCCGAGATGCCGGCCGCACCGAAGTCTATCTGCGCTATGCTCCTGATCGCACCCCGGTGATCACCGCCGCCGCGCCGGTGGGCAACAGTGGCGAGATGCTGCTGTCGATGCGCAACGCGCTGGATGTCACGCAATCGGTGCGCGATGCCCGCCAGACGCTGGTCATCATCATCGGGTTGGCTATGCTGCTGTCGATCCAGCTGTCGCTGTTCCTGGCGCGCACCATCGTCCAGCCGTTGCGCCAGCTGGTCCGCGCTGCGGTGCGCGTGCGGCTGGGGCGCGACCGTGAGGTGGTGGTGCCGCGCCTGCCAGAACGCGGCGACGAGATCGGCCTGCTCGCCCGCGCCTTTTCCGACATGACCAATGCCCTCCGCCAGCGGATCGACGCGGTGGAAAGCTTTGCGGCGGACGTGGCGCACGAATTGAAGAACCCGCTGGCCTCGCTTTCCAGCGCGCTCGAATCGATGGAAAAGGTGGACGATCCGGATTTGCGCCGCCAACTCGCCGATATCGCCGCGCACGATGTGCAGCGGATCGACCGGCTGATCACCGAAATCGCGGATGCCAGCCGGATCGACGCGCAATTGAGCCGCGCCACGTTCGCCCCGCTCGATCTCGCGCAGCTTGCGGCAGACGTCGTGGGCGCGCGCGGTGCCCGGCCCGACCGCGAAACCTGCCCGATCCGCATGGTGCGC
>DAICYJ010000084.1 GCA_027311705.1 Novosphingobium sp.
GGCGATGCTGCGGTTCGTGCTGGTATTCTTTCCGCTGGCGCTGGTGGTGCCGCGCCCGCAGGTTTCATGGGCCAATTTGGCCGCCTATGGCGTGCTGATCGGCGCCGGACAGTTCGGCGTGCTGTTCACCGCGATGCGCGGCGATATCACACCCGGCCTCGCCAGCCTGGTGGCGCAGGTGCAGGTGTTCTTCACCATCGGCCTTTCGATGCGGATCACGGGCGAACGCATCGCAACCTATCAGATCGTGGCGCTGCTGCTGGCGACGGCGGGGCTGGGGACGATCCTGCTGCACACCGATGGCAGCGCGACACCGCTGGGCATTGGGCTGACGCTGATCGCCGCGCTCAGCTGGGCGGTGGGCAACATGGTGGCGCGGGCCGCCGCGCCGCCCGACAAGCCCATCAACATGCTGGGCTATGTCGTGTGGTCGGGCCTGTTTGCGGTGCCGCCGCTGCTGGCCTTCGCGCTGGTGATGGAAGGCCCGGCGCGCATGATGGCGGGGATTGCGGCGGCCGACGGCTGGACGTGGGGTGCGGTGGCGTGGCAGGCGGTGGGCAACACGATGTTCGGCTATGCCGCGTGGGGCTGGCTGCTGGCGCGGCATCCGGCGGCGCAAGTGGCCCCGCTGGCGCTGCTGGTGCCGGTGTTCGGGCTGGCATCGTCCGCGCTTTTGCTGGGCGAGCCGTTGCAGCCGTGGAAGCTGGCGGCCTTCGCGCTGGTGATGGCCGGGCTGGCGCTGGGCGTGCTGTGGCCAAGATTTGGTAAGGGAAGTTCACGATGACGACCGTTTCGATCCGCCCCGCCACGTCTGCGGATGTTCCCTTGATCGCGGATCTGATCCGTGCGCTGGCGGAGTATGAAAAGCTGGCCGGTGAAGTCCGTTTCGATGAGGCTGTGATGGGCGAAAAGCTGTTCGGCACACGGCCCTATGCCGAAGTCGTGATCGGTGAAGTGGACGGCGCGCCGCAGGGATTTGCGCTGTTCTTCCACAATTTTTCGACCTTCGAAGGCAAGCCGGGGATCTATCTGGAAGACCTGTTCGTGCGGCCCGAAGCGCGCGGGGCGGGGCTGGGCAAGGCCCTGCTGGCGCATCTGGCCGCGCTGGCGGTGGAGCGAGATTGCGCGCGGCTGGAATGGTCGGTGCTCGATTGGAACGAGCCGTCGATCGGGTTCTACAAGGCGCTGGGCGCGCGGATGATGGACGAATGGACCATTATGCGAGTCGATGGTGAGGCGCTGGTGCAGTTGGGGGCTGCAAAATCGGCGGAAAACGTCTAGGATGCCGTTCAGGCCCTGTCAGGAAGGGCTATGGCATGAGACGGGCATGACCACGCGATTTGCACGACGCAGCATGATAAAGGGTGCGCTGGCCGGCGCAGCCGCGCTGGTTCTTCCGGCGCGCGTATTCGCGCAGCCGTTCACCGTGCCCGAACAGCATCGCCGCATCCTGGGCGTCGCCAAGGAGCAGTTGGAGCGCGTGCGCGGGCAATTGTGGCGGACCGATATTGTCGGCGTGGCCGACTTCGCGCTGCCATCGTCGCTGCCACGCTTTCATTTCGCCGATCTGGAAAAGGGCGAGGTTCGTTCGTTTCTGGTGGCTCACGGCAAGGGATCGGACCCGGAGCATGACGGGTTCCTCAAGTCTTTCTCGAACGAACCCGGCAGCCTCGCCACATCGCGCGGGGCGTTCATCACGTATGAATGGTACAAGGGCAAGTACGGCACTTCGATCCGGCTGGGCGGCGTCGATGCCGACAACAACCACGCGCTCGATCGCGCGATCGTGCTGCACCCGGCGTGGTATTCGAACCCGGCGATGCTCGAAAAATGGGGCAAGCTGGGCCGCAGCGACGGCTGCTTCGCCATGGGCGAGGAAGACTTCAACGAAGCGCTGTGGCACCTGAGCGGCGGCCGGCTGCTGTATGCCGACCGGTTGGGGATTTACTGAGCCGGAGCCTTACCGGACGCCCTTGGCGATCGCATCGAGGATACCGTTGACGAACTTCGCCTCGCGTTCATCGAAGAACGCGTGCGCGACATCGAGGTATTCGTTGATGATCGTGCCCACGGCCACGTCCTTGCGCGCCAGCAGTTCATAGGCACCGGCACGCAGGATCTGCAGCATGGTGCGATCGAGCCGGGCGATGGACCAGCCCTGCGCCAGCTTTTCCGTCAGCAGGCCGTCGATCTCGTTGCGCCGGGCGTGAACGCCCCGCACCACGTCGTCGAAAAAGTCGTTGTCGGCGGGCAGGTATTCCACGTCCTCGATTTCCGCGCCCAGCCGGTGTTGGTGGAATTCGTCGAGCAGCAGGTGCAGTTCGGTCCGCTCCATTTCGAGCTGGTACAGCGCCTGCACCGCGGCGAGGCGGGCGGCGGAGCGGGCGGGCAGGGCGGCGCGGCTCATATGCCGAGCCTCAGTTCGATCGAGCGGGCGTGGGCGGTCAGGCCCTCGGCATCGGCGAGCGCGATGGCCGCGGGGCCAAGCGCGCCGAGCGAGGCCTCGCTGACGGAGATGAAGCTGGTGCGTTTCATGAAATCCAGAACCGAAAGGCCCGAAGAGAAGCGCGCGCGCCGCCCCGTGGGCAGGACGTGGTTGGGACCGGCGACGTAATCGCCGATCGCTTCGGGCGTCATGCGGCCAAGGAAGACCGAACCGGCATGGCGGATCTGCGCGAACAGGCTTTCGGGATCGGCAGTGGCGATCTCGACATGTTCGGCGGCAAGGGCATTGGCGAGCGCGGGCGCTTCATCGAGTGAATCGACCACGATGATTGTGCCGTGCGCATCCCAGCTGGCTTTCGCCACGCGGGCGGTGGGCAGCATGGCGATTTCGACGCCGACCATGTCGGCCACCTGATCGGCAAAGGCCGCATCGTCGGTGATGAGGATCGCCTGCGCGGCGGGATCGTGCTCGGCCTGGCTGAGCAGGTCGGCGGCGATCCACTGCGGATCGTTCTGGCCATCGGCGATGACGAGGATTTCGGACGGGCCGGCCACCATGTCGATGCCGACGACGCCGTATAGCTGACGCTTGGCTTCGGCGACCCAAGCGTTGCCGGGGCCGGTGATGACGTCGACCGGCTTGATCCGCGCGGTGCCGTGGGCGAGCGCGGCGATGGCTTGCGCCCCGCCGATGCGCCAAACTTCGTCCACGCCGGCAAGGTGCGCGGCGGCCAAGACCAGCGGATTGACCACGCCCTTGGGCGCAGGAGTGACGACTACGAGGCGTTCGACGCCCGCGACGCGCGCCGGAATGGCGTTCATCAGCAAGGACGAAGGATAGGCGGCGCGGCCACCTGGCACATAAAGCCCGGCACCATCGACTGCACGCCACTTTGCGCCAAGCCGCACGCCGGCATCATCGGTATAGTCGCGGTCTTCGGGCAATTGCGCCTGATGATAGGCGCGGATGCGCTGGGCCGCGAGTTCGAGCGCGGCGCGCAAGTCTGGCGCAAGCGCATCGTAGGCTTCGCGGCAGACTTCCGGGGCGATGCGCCACTGGTCGTCGGCGGGCAGGTGCTGGTCGAACTTTTCGGTATATTCGGCCAGCGCCTCGTCACCGCGCAGGCGCACGTTCTCGATGATCGTCTGGACATCGCGCGCGACGTTATCGTCGCTTTCGCGGCGGTCCTTGACCAGACGGGCAAACGCTTTGGCAAAGCCGGCGTCGCTGGAACGGAGACGCAGCATCAGGCGGCCTTTCGCCGGGCGACGAGATCGCGGAACGAATCGATCAAACCGCCCAATCGCGCGCTGTCGGTCTTGAGCGCGGCGCGGTTCACGATCAGGCGCGCGGAAACCGGCATGATGCGGCTGGTTTCAACGAGGCCATTGTCCTTCAGAGTGCGCCCGGTCGAGACGAGATCGACGATACGGCTGGCAAGGCCCAGCGTGGGGGCGAGTTCCATTGCGCCGTTCAGCTTCACCACTTCAGCCTGCACCCCCAGCGCCTCGAAATGGCGGCGGGTGAGGCTGGGATACTTTGTGGCGACGCGCGCATGGCTTTCGCGGGCATTCGCGCCGCTTTCCACCGCGGCGACGGGTTCGGCGACCGACAGGCGGCAGTGGCCGATATCGAGATCGACCGGGGCGTAGAGGTCCGCATAATCGAATTCGTCGATCACATCCGATCCGACGACGCCGATCTGTGCCGCGCCGTGGGCGACGAACGTGGCGACATCGAACGCGCGGACGCGGATGATGGTCACGTCCGGGCGGTTGGTGGCGAACGAGAGGGCGCGCGAGGACTTGTCGAAGAAGTCGGCGTCGGGCACCACGCCTGCCTGTTCGAGCAGGGGCAGCGCTTCGTCGAGGATGCGACCCTTGGGCAGGGCGAAAATGAGCTGGGCTGGTGCGGTCATGGCTGTGCCCGCCCCTATGGCAAAGGGCCGGAAAGGGCAACCACGTGGACGCGATGATGGAGATGGGCGACATTGCACAGGCGATCCGCTGGCAGGCGGACCATGCCACGAACAACGGTGCGCCCTGCACCGGGCGGGTGGTGCTGGCGCAACTGGCGCTGCTGGATGGATCGACTGAGGTGGGCCGGCGCATCGCATCGTGGCCGGGCAAGCCGCTGGAAGATGCCCTGCCGCTGCGGCTGGCGGGCGGCCATCACAATCTGGTGCTGACGGGCGCGGATGCGCGGCTTGCGCCGGTCTATCGCGGCGTCGTGACCGATCAGGACGAGGTGGACGCGCTGGTACTGGCGGTGACGCGCCAGCATGATGCCGCGCTGCTACCGTGGCTGGATGGGCCGCCACAGACCAACGAGGCCGGTCGCTCGGCGTCTATCATGGCGGCGTTGTTGTGGCTGTCTGGCCGGGTGGGGCCAAGGTTCGAAATGAACGAGCTGGGTGCCAGTGCCGGCGTGAACACGATGATGGACCGGTTCTTTTTCGATCTTGCCGGCACGACCGCCGGGCCTTCCGATTCGCCGATGCGGATCGTGCCCGAATGGCGCGGCGAGCCGCCGCCGCAGGCCCCGGTGGAGATTGTGGGCATCCGTGGTTGCGACCGCGCGCCGATGAACCTCGCCGATCCTGCCCAGGCCCTGCGCCTGAAAAGCTATGTCTGGGCCGAAGTGACCGAACGCATCGCCCGGATCGACGCGGCGATTGCGCTGGCGGCGCAGCAACCGCCCGAGGTCGAACAGATGGATGCTGCCGAATGGGTGGAACAGCGGCTGACCGAACCGTACCCTGACGATTGCACGCGTGTGTTCTACCATTCCATCGTGTGGCAATACCTGCCGCCTGAAACGCGAGGGCGGATCGAGGCGGCGATGGCGGCTGCGGGGAAGAGGGCCGATGCACAGCACCGGCTGGCATGGGTCATGCTGGAAACCAACCGCGCCACCTTCCGCCACGAACTGACCGTGCGTCACTGGCCGGGTGATGGCGCGCCGGTGCTGCTCGGCACGGCGCACGCGCATGGTGCGTGGGTGGAATGGTTCGGTGCTACGGGCGGTTGAGCAGGCGTCCCAGTCGATCTTGCCAGCCGCCGTGGAACGAGCCCCATTCCCACAGCGCGACCAGCGCCATTACGGCGGCGGTGGTCGCGACGAAGCCGAGCGCCGGGACTGGTCGCAGCCATGCCCAACCGCCCAGCAGCAATAGCAGCGCTCCGCCCGCGATGTGGCTGAGCGGAATGTTGCCGAGCGGGCTGCCGAAGCGCTTGAACAGCGCCACACCAGTGAGAAACGTGATCAATCCGCCGCATTGGGTGAGGATGAGGCCGGTCGAGGCGGGCAGGCGCGCCTGCTGGAACAGCAAGCCATCGGCCACGGCGCAGATGACGATGCCGGCAACGATCGGCATGTGGAGATAGGTATAGGCGCTGCGGGCGATGCGGCCCGGCTCGGCGTGGTGCTCGATATGCCGCGCGCCGCGTTCGGCACCGACATCGAAATAAAGCCACCACATCAGCACCGATCCCGTAAAGGCCGCAAGGAACGCTGCCGTATCGGTCGTGCTGCCCGGCGTGCCTGCATAGTTCGCTCCGGTGACGATCACCCCTTCGCCCAGCGCGATGATGATGAACAGCGCGCAGCGTTCGGCCATATGGCTGCCCGAAATCACCCAGTCCGATGGTTGCGACCGGCCGAAGCCGGGAATGCGATAGCCGCCGATGGGACCGAGATATTCGACCGCGAGGGCAATGGCCCACAGGGTAAGCCGGCTGGTTTCGTCATGCACAAGCACGCCTGCAGTCCAGCATGTGCCGGAAAAGGTGAACCACGTAGCGATGCGCGCCATCGTGAGCGCGGCAGGGCGGTCGTCGCGCCACAGCGCCCATGCCATGAACAGGCTGCGCCCGATCTGCAGGCCGACATAGCAGGCGACGAACATCGCGGCGCGATCCTGCGCACCGTGGCCGAACGCCAGCGGCAGGGCGACCGACATCAGCAAGCTGGAGAGCATCGCCCCCAGCAGCATCAGCCGCACCGGCACGCGTTCCGGGTTGGCCCAGTTTGCCGCCCAGGTGGTGTACATCCACGCCCACCACACCGCCAGGAACAGCACGATGGCCTGGGCGAACCCGCCCCAGCTCAGGTGGTGGAGCAGCGTGTGCGACACTTGCGTGATGGCGAAGACGTAGACGAGGTCGAAGAACAGTTCGAGGTAGCTGACCGGAGCATGCCCGCCGCCGTGGTTGCGCAGCAGCGAGCCGCGAATCTCGTGATCAGGCATCGGTGCGATCAAGGAAGGCGTCCAGCGCGGCGTTGACGGCGGCAGGGGCTTCCCACGGCACGAAGTGGCCGCAATCGGGCACGCGCTGGATGGTGAGGTCGCGCACTTGCGCTTCGAGACCGTCCATGTTGGCAGGCGGCAGGGCGAGATCGTCCATGCCCCATATCACCAGCGTGGGGATGCCCAATGGCGGCAGGGGCGGCGGGGTATAGCCTTCGGGTAAGCCGAACGGCGCATCCAGCGGGGGCACCACGATGGAACTGGCGCGGTACCAGTTGAGCATGGCGAAGGCGGTGTCGGGATCGGCCCATTCGGCCAGCAGCGCGGCGCGTTCTTCGGGTTCGAGGGCGGGCGATGCGTTCCACTTGATGGCCTTGTGGAGCAGCGGGCCAAGGCCGCCCTTGCGGATCATGTCATCGTGCGCCGGATCGCGGAAGGCGCGAATATACTGGCTGGCGGCGCGCTGCATCGGATCGGTGTGGAGCAGGCGCTGGAAGATGACCGGATGCGGCGCATTGGCGAGCACCGCGCGGTCCACCCTCGTCCCCTGCCCCAGCGCGGCGACGATCCACGCGATTGCACCGCCCCAATCGTGGCCGAGCACCGTGAAGCGCGTAACGCCTAGGGCATCGGCCAGCTGGAATACATCTCCGACCAGCTTGTCGACAGTGTAGCCCGCCACGTCCTGCGGCTTCGACGATCCGCGATAGCCGCGCTGGTCGGGCGCGATGCAGCGGTAGCGCGCTGACAGATGCGCGATCTGGTGCCGCCAGGTGCGGTGCGATTCGGGAAAGCCGTGCAGGAACAGCAGCACCGGCGCATCGTGCGACCCCACGTCCACAACGTCGAGTTCGATGCCGCTGGCGAGCGTGACGCGCTTCTGCTCCATCACGGGTAGCTGACCGTGGGGGCGACGCGGGGCAGGGGGATGAATTCCTCGCTGTCGCCGGGCACTTCGGGAAAGCGGCGCGTTTCCCAATCGGCCTTGGCCTGATTGATTCGATCTCGGCTGGAGCTGACGAAGTTCCACCACACATGGCGCGGCGTGGTGAAAGCCTCCCCGCCCAGCAGCATCACGCGGCCGCCCTGCGTGGAGGAAAGTTTCAGTACCGCGCCGGGGGCCAGCACGGCCAGCGCGTAGAGTTCCAGCGGCAACCCGTCGATGTTCGCTTCGCCGCCGACAAGCATGACCGCGCGCTCGTCCGCATCGGCATCGATGGGCAAGGCACCTCCGGGCGCGAGCAGGATTTCGGCGTAGATGGTGGCGGCGTGCTGGGTCGTCGGGGCGGTTTTGCCCCATAGCGTGCCCATGATGATGCGGGCCGTGGCGCAGCCATCTTCCAGCCGCGGCAGGTCGGCATGCTGTTCGAACGCGGGCGTGATTTCCTCGCGCCCGTCGGGCAGGGCAAGCCATGTCTGCATCCCATACAGGTGCGGACCATCGGCGCGCTCGGTCAGCGGGCTGCGTTCGGAATGGACGATACCGCTGCCGGCGGTCATCAGGTTGACCTGTCCGGGCCGGATCGTGGCGAAGGAGCCGAGGCTGTCTCGGTGATCGATGGCACCTTCGAACAGCCAGGTGACGGTGGCGAGGTTGATGTGCGGGTGCGGGCGCACGTCCATCGCGGTGCCGGGGGCCAGATGCGCCGGGCCGAACTGATCGACGAATATGAACGGCCCCACCATCGTCCGCTGGCGCGAAGGGATCGCGCGGCGAACCTGGAATGCGCCAAGATCGTGCGTGGCGGGGGTGATGGTCTGGATCACGGGATCGGACATGCGCTTATTCTCCCGGTGCGCGCGCCTTGATGGCAAGGGCGTGCACCCGCTGGCCCGGAATGTCGCCCAGCGCCGCGTTGACCATGCGCTGGCGTTGCAGGCGCGAGACGCCTGTGAATGCCGCGCTGACGATTTCGACGGTGAAATGGGTTTCGCCGGTGCCGTCGTCGCCCATGTGGCCGGCGTGGCTGGCGCTGTCGTTGATGACGGCCAGATGCTGGGGTTGGAGGGCCGACGTGAGAATCTGCGCGATCTCGTCGGCGACTGAAAGGGTGGCTTTTGGGGCGTGTGGTTCGGTCATGGCTTCCATTCTAATCGTTTAGCCACCATGTGAAAGCCGAATGAGACACGACAGGTTCCACGGCCGCGTCCAAGCCGAAGGTCGCCTATGCCATGCTCCCGGATGTGGGGAGCCGGGTGAATTCCGCGCGCCCGGTGTTCGACCGCCGGGGGCCGACGGACCGGGTGACTATCGCTGGTTCTGCCTAGATCACGTGCGCCAGTTCAACGCCGGCTATGATTTCTTCGCGGGAATGACGGCCGACGAGATCATGGCGGCGCAATCCCCCATGGCGGGATGGGCCAGCCAGACCCGCGCCTTCCGCCCCGATGCCAATATCGACCAGGCCCCGCGCTGGGCCGATTTTGCCGATCCGCTGGATGCTATCGCCCAACGCGCCAGAATGCGTCGCGAAGATGCCATCCATCGGCAGGAAGCCGCGCGGCGCGGCATCGGGCCTGAAGAACGCGCGGCCTATGATCTGCTGGGGCTGGGGTTCGAGGCAGACCGCAAGGCGTTGCGCAGCCGCTATTCCGAACTGGTGCGGCGCTACCACCCGGATCGAAATGGCGGCGACCGCAGCCATGAAGGCCGCCTGCAGGGAGTGGTCGAGGCTTACAATCTGCTGAAGGCCAGCGCCGCATTTTCGTGAACCGGCGCAAAATGCCAGTAACGGCCAAGGATTCGGCAGCGTACTAGCTGCGGTCCGAACCGTTGCGGAAGAGGCCGAGATGAGCATCGTTATTGCCGGAGAGATCGATTTCCCGCCCGCCAACCGGAACGAGGCGCTGGCGGGGGCGCAAAGCCTGATCGCGCTGGCGCTGGCGGAGCAAGGCTGCCGCCATTATGCGTGGACCTTCGATCCTTATGACGAGGGCCGCGTCCACGTGTTCGAGGAATGGGACACAGCTGAAGACCTGCAGGTCCATTTCGATGGCGAGGCCTATCATCAGATGTTGGCGCACCTCGCGTCGTTCACCATTCTGGGTGCCGATACGCGCAAGTATCGCGTTGATCTGATCGAGCCGGTCTATGGCCCTGATGGCAAGCCGGCCTCGGCGTTCCTGACCGCCTAGACTGCCGGCAGGGCCATGCCCACCGGCCCGGAGCAGTGGTC
>DAICYJ010000091.1 GCA_027311705.1 Novosphingobium sp.
GCCGGATCAGGGGTGCTGTCCCATCCGGCCACTCGCCCAGATGCAGCACAACGCCTCCCCCGCAGCGCCAGCAGGCGCCGCAACCGGTCGCGCGATCTATCGACTGCAAACGGCGTTATCGTCCGGGCTCGCCGCCGGATGCACCCCTATTCCTCCACCAACGGGCGAGAAATTCAGGTCATCCCTTCCACTCGCGCCGTTCTTCTGCCGCGCGCAGCACTTCGTAGGCAGTCTGCAGCTTCAGGAATTCCGCCGCCGCAGCCTTGTCGCCGGGGCGCACATCGGGGTGGACCAGCTTGGCCTTGGTGCGCCACGCCTTCTTCACCGCCTCGTAATCGGCATCGACTTCCAGCCCCAGCGCTTCCAGCGCGCGCATCTCGTCGCGGCTGCGGGTGCCGTCGCCCGATCCGCCCCATTCGGCCCAGGCCGATTCGCGAAAACCGGAGGCGTCGCGCCGCTCGTTGCTCTCGCGCTGTTCGGCCTCTTCCTTGTCCAGCCCTTCGAAGTAGTTCCAGCCGGAGTTGTATTCGGCGGCATGGCGCTCGCAAAAGTACCAGCGATCGGGGTTGTTGGGCGATTTGGGCGCGGGGCAGTTGCCCGGCTCGTTGCACCCGGCCCGGTCGCACAGGCGCACGTTCACCGCGTCGCGCGCGCTGCCATAGCCGCGCCAGCGGGGAAAACCCCAGTCAGAAGATCTGCCGTGCCGTGCCATTGAACTTTAGGGAATCCTTCGGATTTGCTCCGCCTTGTCCAGAACGCAAAAAGCGCCGCAACGCAAGACTCACAATGGGAGCCTTGCGTCATGGCGCCTTTGGCACAGGCCCCCTGAAGGGACCGTCTGATCGGTTTACTGGACCGTGATCGTCACTGCGCGGCGGTTCTTGGCCCAGCTTGCCTCGTCCGAACCGAGCGCCAGCGGGCGTTCCTTGCCATAGCTGACGGTGCTGATGCGCGATGCATCCACGCCCACGCTGACCAGATAGTTCTTGGCCGCATTGGCGCGGCGTTCGCCCAGCGCGATGTTGTAATCGCGGGTGCCGCGTTCGTCGCAATGCCCTTCGATCGTCACGCTTTTGCCGGGATAGCGCGCCAGCCATTGGGCCTGGCTCTGCAAGGTGCCCTGATCCTCGGTATCGACGTTGTAACGGTCGGTATCGAAGTAGACCGTGTCAGACAGCACCGACGCGAGGAAATCGGCCTGGCTGCCCGGAACCGGGCCGGCGGGGGTCGGTGCGTCGGGCCGCGTGGTCGTGGTGCTGGCCGAAGGCTGCGGCGGCAGTTCCTTGGGCTTGGTCGTGCAAGCAGCCATCGAAAAGGCGGAAAGCAACAGGGTCGCGGTCAGGAAATTGCGGGGCATAGGGGTCACTCCTTAGGCGCACTTCGCGGATGGTGCATTGCACAAGACCGAATCGCAACCGGATTCGGTTGTATCCGGCCAAATCACGTCGGCAGGTCAGGGCAGTACCGGTCCCCAAGCGGGGTCCGAAGCGCCGCGCGGGGTATCGAGCTTGCGCTCATTGCGGCCAGTCAAATCCACCTGCCAGATCGAACTCTCGCCGCTGTTCTTCTGCGTGCGGAAGAACTGGATGATGCGGCCATTGGGCGCCCAGGTCGGCGCTTCATCCTGCCAACTATCTGTCAGTTCACGCATTTCGCCGCCCTGCGGGTTCATCACCGCAATACGGAAGTTGCCGGCCATGTGGGTAAAGGCGATCTGATCGCCGCGCGGGCTCCATTCTGGCGTCGCGGATCGCCCACCGAAAAAGCTGATGCGCCGCTGGTTGCCGCCGCCCGCATCCATCACATAAACCTGCTGGCTACCCGACCGATCGCTTTCGAACACGATCTTCGAACCATCGGGCGAATAGCTGCCGCCCACGTTGATCCCCGGCGTATTGGTCAGCCGCACCGATTCGCCACCCGTGGCCGGCACGCGATAGATGTCGGTATTGCCCGAAATCGCCATCGAATAGAGGATCGACTTGCCATCGGGCGACCAGCGCGGCGCGAACGTCGGCCCCTTGCCCTGGGTCACCAGCGTCTGCCGGCCTGTCCCGATCTCGTAGACATAGATGCGCGGGGCACCGTTCAGGTAGCTGAGGTAAACGATCTTGCTGTAATCGGGCGAATAGCGCGGGGTGAGCGCGGTGGCCTGCCCGTTGGTGATGAAACGGTGGTTGGCCCCGTCCGAATCCATGATCGCCAGCTGCTTGCGGCGGCGATCCTTCGGCCCCGTTTCTGCGATGTAAGCGATCTTGCTGTCGAAGAACGGACTTTCGCCCGACAGCCGCGAATAGACCATGTCTGCGCACTTGTGCGCCGCGCGCCGCCATTCCTCCGGCTTCACGACATAGCCTTGCCGCGCCAGTTCGGTGCCCAGCGACACGTCATAGAGATAGCAGCCGACCGTCAGCCGGCCATCCGCCACGGCCTTGACGAAGCCCTGCACCAGCATCTCGGCAGACCGCCCGCGCCATCCGGCAAAGGCGGGCGAAGCGACTTCGGCATAGGCGATGCCCGGCAGCGCATCCGGCCCAACCGGCTTGAACAGCCCGTTGTTCTTGAGGTCGCCATAAACAACGCGCGCCAGATTTCGGCCAAGCACTTCGGTCGTGCCACCGTCCGCCGCCGTCGCTTCGGAACGGTCCGTGGGGAACGACGGGATCGCGATGCCCAGATCCTGCCACTCGCTTTCGTCGGTCACCGAACCGGTCAACCCGCCCTCATCGGCTTGGGGCGAGGCGGCAGAAGCGGGCACCGCGGCCTGTTGCGCAAACGCAAGCGCAGGGAACGAAGCGACGGCGAGTAACAGGGCGAGTTTGCGGATCGTCATTGGGACAACTTCCTGTCGAAGCGGAACTGGGACACGCGCTTCCACGCGGTGTAATATTGCGAAGGCAGTTGGAACGGCGCGGCCAGTTGCACCGCGCGGATCGCCTGTTCGGCATGGCGGGCCGCCTGCGCACGGTTGGCGTCGGTGATGCCCATCTGCTGGACGACCACCGGCCGCCCGGCGAGGCTGCCGTCAGGGTTCAGGTTCCACGCCAGCACGGTCACCAGCTTGTCGACATCGACCCCGATCGGCGCGGACCACTTGGGCTTGATCTGGCGCGAGATGGCGCTGACCAGCGACGAGCGCACTTCCGGCCCCATCGTGGCCGCCGCCGGTGCCTTCGCCGTGCCGGGCGCGGTCGAGCCGGGAATGCCCTTCAGGAAATCGTCGCCGATCCGGCTGCCACCGCTGGGCGCATCGGGCCGGCGGCGCGGACGCTCGTCACCCGGACGCGCGGCGGCGGGCTTTGCCGGCGCGGCCTTCGGCGGCGCAGGTCGGGGCGGAGCCGGCTTGGGCGGGGCGGGCCGGGGCGCTGGCTGCACCACCGGGCGCGGAACTGGGCGCGGAACTGGCCGGGGCACCGGGCGCGGGGCCGGTTGCTGCACCGGCCTTGGCGCGGGCTGGGGTACCGGTTGCGGGGCGGGGGCCGGAGCGGGCGCTGGCGCCACCACCGGCTGCGGCGGCGAAGGTTCGGGTTCGCCCAGCGCGGGCGCAACGTCGGGCGCGGCCTGCGCGTTGGGATCTGGCGAGGTCGATTGTTCGGCGATCTCGTCCGAAATCGTCACCGTCATCCGTTCCGGCGGCGGCTGCACCGTCTTGCCCGGCGGCGACAGCGTGAGTGCGGCAATCAGCGCGGCATGCGCCGCCACTGCCACGATCAGTGCAACGGCTTCTTCCCGCGTCAGGCCTGGGGCAGTGGGATCGCGCATCGCCATAACGCTATGGAGCCGCGACTGAACCGTTGGTGACCAGCGAGATCGACTTGAACCCCGCCGCGTTCAGCTCGCCCATCACCGCCGCCACCCGGCCATAGGGCAGGGTGCGATCGGCCCGCAGCGTCACCAGCGGCGGAGTCGCGCCCTTTTCCACGCTCGCCAGCCGCTCGCCCAGTTCGCCGGGTGCCAGTTCCTGATCGTCAAGGAAGATGCGCCCCTCGCCGTCCATGCTCACGGTGATCTCGTTGACTTCCTCCTTCAGCGCCTCGGCCTTGCTGTCGGGCAGGTCGATCGGCACCCCGGCCGTCAGCATCGGCGCGGTGACCATGAAGATGATCAGCAGCACCAGCATCACGTCGACCAGCGGCGTCACGTTGATCTCGGACATCGCCGCCCCGCGCCCGCGACCGCGCCGCCCGCGTCCTCCGCCACTGCCGCCCGCCAGGTTCATGGCCACGGCGTTACTGCTCCAGCTCGCGGCTCAGCGTCGCGTGGAAGCGGTCGGCAAAGCGGAACAGCTTGCCCTCGAACCGGTTCACGCGGTGCGAAAAGCGGTTGTAGGCGATGACCGAGGGGATCGCCGCGAACAGGCCGATGGCGGTGGCGAACAGCGCCTCCGAAATGCCGGGCGCGACCACCGCCAGCGACGAGTTCTGCTGCGCGCCGATGTTGAAGAAGCTGTCCATGATGCCCCACACCGTGCCGAACAGGCCCACGAAAGGCGCGACCGCGCCGACCGTGGCAAGGAAGTTCAGCCGGTTGGCCAGCCGGTCGCTTTCGGCCACCACCGCGCCTTCCAGCGCGCTGTTCAGCCGCTGGCGCGTGCCTTCGCGGTCGATGCTCTTGCCCGCCGTGGATCGCCGCCATTCGGCAAGGCCCGCGCTCACCACGCGGGCGCTGGGGATGTCCTTCTTGCCCTGCTCCTTCTGGAACGCATCGACATCGCGCGCCGCCCAGAATTCCTCTTCATAGCGATCGTTGCGGCGCGAGACGCTGCCCATCTTCAGCGAAAAGCCGACGATGATCGTCCACACCCACACCGATGCGAGCACCAGGCCGGCCATCACCACCTGCACCACGATATCAGCGTGGAGGAACAGCTCGAGCGGATTGAGCCGGGTCGGCGCGCCGGCGGCAGCGCCGGCCGATGCGGCGGCAAGGACGGTGATCATCATGCGCTAACAATGCCTTGTTGTTCGAAAAGAGACGGGGCGACGGTTCGGAACGCCGCCACCCATTGCGGCGGCTGGCGGCGGGCACGCCCATTGGGAGCAACGAAGGCGACCCGCACATGGGCCTCGCACAAAAGCTCGTCGTCCCTGAACGCACGCTGCACCAGCCGGCAGGTCGCCGGCGAAACCGCATCGACGGTGCTGCGCACCAGCACAGTATCGTCCAGCCGGGCGGGCCGCAGATAGCGCAGGCTAAG
>DAICYJ010000095.1 GCA_027311705.1 Novosphingobium sp.
GACCACTATCCGGTAACCCATTGTCTTACTCCTCATCGCCCGAAGGCTCGGGCTTTCGTTAGCGGCTGGTTCCGACCAGCCAAGCGAAATCAGACCTACTTCCCGCTGCCCGCGCCATTGCGGTCAAGGAAGCGGAACATCGTTTCATACAGATGCCGGCTCACCGTCGGCCCGCTGATGCGGTGGGTGAAGCCGGGGTAAAGCATCATCTCGAACGGCACTGCCTCGCCCTGCAGCTTGGCGATGATCGCGCTCGAATTCTCGAACACCACATTGTCATCGGCCATGCCGTGCACAATCAGCAGTGGATCGGCGATCTTGGCGGTATCGGCCAGCGCGTTCGACTTCTCATAGACGCCCATGTCACGTTGTGGGTCGCCAAGGTAGCGTTCGGTGTAATGCGTATCGTAAAGCTGCCAGCGCGTGACCGGGGCCACCGCGATGCCCGCCGCCCACGTGCCGGGATGCGCCTCCAGCATCTTGATCGTCATGTACCCGCCATAGGACCAGCCGAACGTGCTGATCCGCTTCGGGTCCACAAAAGGCAGCGTCTTCAGATAGTTCACGCCGGCCAGCTGGTCCTCGACCTCGACCGAACCCATCGCTTTCGCGATAGGAAGCTCGAACGCCACACCGCGATTGGCCGATCCGCGATTGTCGATGGCGAAGTATATATAGCCCTTGTCGACAATCGCCTGCGCCAGTGCACCCTGCCAACCCTTCGTCACCACTTGCGCGTGCGGCCCGCCGTAATGGTATGTAAACACGGGGTAAGTCTTGCCCGGCTCCATCACCGGCGCGATCATCATCCAGTGCAACAGCGTACCATCCGCCGCCGCGACCGTGCCGAACTGCGCAGGCCGGTGGCTTGCCATGAACGGCGCGTAGGGATGATCGCCCGCGACCTTGTTTTCCTCGATCCACGCCAGCCGCTTGCCATGGGCGTCGGCGAGATAGGACTGCGAAGGCTGCGCATCGCCACTGCGCGAAACGACCTGAGTCTGCCCTTTGGCATCCATCGTCGCATCGTTGACAAACGCCAGATCGGTCAGCCGTTCGATCTTCTCCGGCTTGGCGATATCAAGCGCATAGACCTGCTGCGCCAGCACATCGTCCTTCGTGCCGGTGAAGGTGATCCGCCCGGCCTTCTGGTCCACGCCGACCAGCCCGGTGACGACCCACGGCCCCTGCGTCAGTTGCCGCCACTGGCCGTCCTTGAAATGATACAGATGCCCAAAACCATCGCGTTCGGACCACCAGATCAGGCTGCCATCCGCCAGAAAGCGGTAGTCGTCCGACAGGTTGATCCACCCGCCTGCAGGCGCCTGTTCGCTGAACAGCACGCGGCCCTTGCCGGTCGCCGGATCGACCGCCAGCATATCCAGCACTGTTTGCGCGCGGTTTTCCCGCTGCACATACAAGGTCTTGCCATCGGGTGCCCAATCGACGCGCGCCAGATAAATGTCCTTGTCCGGCCCCAGATCGACCTGAACCCGCGCGCCGCCATCGGGGCTCATCACCCACAGCGAAACCTCGGCATTCGGACTGCCCGCGACCGGATAGCGCTGGTCGAAGGTCTTCGTTCCTTCGGCCCCAATGGCCGCGCGGGTGACCACGCCGACCCCGGCCTCGTCGAAGCGCTCCACCGCGATCCGGCTTTCGTCGGGTGCCCACCACAAGCCCTTGAACCGAGACATTTCTTCCTGCGCGACGAACTCGGCCTCGCCCCAATGCACAGTCGGGGAGGCTTCCTCCGGAGTCACCGCCACAGGCGTGCCCTCGCCCGCGACCGGCCCAACCCACACGCGCCGGTCCCGAAGGAAAGCAAGATTCTTGCCCTTCGGACCCAGCGCGGGGTTCAGCACATCGCCGCTCGCGCCCGCGATCTTGCGCACCGTTCCATCCAGCCCGGCCAGGAACAGGTCGCCCTCCACCGGCACCAGCACGGACTTGCCGTCCGCCGCCCATTCATAGCTGACAATGCCCTTCAGATCGCCGATCCGCTGCCGCTCGCGCTGCATCTTCTCGGCCTCGCTCAGGTCGCGGCCCGATGAAAGCTTCAGCGAATCCACCAGCATGCGCCACTTGTGCGACGTGCGGTCAAACCCCCACAGGTCATAGCGCTCGCGATCGTCCGCCCGGTTGCGCAACAGCGTCAGCCAGCGGCCATCGGGCGAAAGCTTCACGCCGCGCGGAGCCGGACCGGTCAACGCCGGGCTGGCGAACACGCGCTCCAGCGACAGCGCAGGGGCGGTCTGCACGGCCGTCACAGCCTGATCCCGCGCGATGGCAGGAACGGCGGCGCACAGCGCAGTAGCGGCCAGAAGGCGCAAGGTTGTTCGCATGGCAAATGAGGACTCCGTGGCGGGAGTGTTGAGAAAACGCGAAACAGCAAAAAGGCGCCCCGGCGGTGAGCCGGGACGCCTTTTCAAACACTTTGAGTGTTTCGGGCGTTTGGGCTTCAGCCCTCCCTGCTCACTTTGCGACGTTCGGCTTGGCAACCTTACGCTCGGCAATACGTGCCGATTTACCGGTCCGGCCGCGCAGGTAGTAGAGCTTCGCACGACGCACCACACCGCGGCGGACGACGGTAATGCTGTCGATGTTGGGCGAATAGAGCGGGAACACGCGCTCCACGCCTTCACCGAACGAGATCTTACGAAAGGTGAAGTTGGAGCCGAGGCCACGGTTCGAACGTGCGATGCACACGCCTTCATAAGCCTGAACGCGGGTGCGCTCACCTTCGACAACGCGCACGCCGATGCGCACGGTATCGCCGGCACGGAACACCGGAATTTCCTTGGTCGCCTTGTAAGCGGCGATGGCTTCAGCTTCGAGCTGCTGAATCAGGTTCATGTTCAATCGTCCTGCACTTCGTGCTGCGCGCCAGAGGCAGACTGGACCCGAACGCCCGAGTGGCGCTCCCAAAGATCCGGCCTGCGTAACCGTGTATCGTCTTCCGAACGGCGTTTCCGCCATTCCGCGATTTTCGCATGATCCCCCGATCGCAGCACTTCAGGGATCGTGCGCCCTTCCCATTCCTGGGGTCGGGTATAGTGAGGGTACTCCAGCAAACCGTTCTCGAACGACTCTTCGGCCCCACTTGAAGCCGCGCCCATTACGCCGGGAAGCAGGCGAATGCAAGCATCGAGCAACATCAGCGCGGCAGGCTCTCCGCCAGACAGCACGATGTCGCCAACAGAGACTTCCTCGACCTGCCGGCCCGCGAAAATCCGCTCGTCGAACCCCTCGAAACGCCCGCACAGCAGAATGACGCCGGGTCCGGCCGCAAGCTCACGAACGCGCGCTTGAGTAAGGGGTTTGCCGCGTGGGGTAAGCGCGATGACAGGCCGTTCCTCCCCGGCACAGGGAGGGGGACCATCCGCAGGATGGTGGGGGGGCACGTTCAGATCTTCCGCAACGTCGCGTACGCCGGAGAGTACCCCTCCACCATCCTTCGACAGGCTCAGGATGATCTCCCTCCCCGCATCGGGGAGGAACTGAGCCCGCGCGAAATCGATGGCCTTGGCCAGCACATCCACCCGCAACACCATCCCCGCCCCGCCACCGGCCGGCGTGTCGTCCACAGTCCGGTGCTTGTCGATCGCAAAGTCACGGATCTGCACCGCATCCAGCGACCACTTCCCCTGCTCCAACGCCCGCCCGGCAAGGCTGACACCCAGCGGGCCGGGGAACATTTCGGGGTAGAGGGTGAGAACGGTGGCGGCGAAGGTCATGTGGTGGCCCGTCGTCGGGCGACCCTTCCAGCAACAAAGCCGAGCGGCAGTCCAACAGCAATCAGAAACCCGCCGAGCAGCATCCACGTGAACATAACCAACTGATACCCGTCCTCTGAACTTGCGAGCGCCTCTTGGTAGGTTTCGAACAAAGCCCAGGCAGTCAATGCCGCTGATAATGTTGGAATGAGAAGCGTTGCGAGTAAAATCTGACGAACCTCTCCAAGTTTAGGCCACCGCTTGCGGGCAAAACAGGAGACTATGAACGGTATGCCGCCGCAGACGGCAGCCGTGCCGATCAAGACCATCACGAGACTTAGCAGCGAGAACGTCATCAAACCGTCCAGTTCTCGACCACCAGCCCCGGCACATCGGCAAAATCGCCGACATTGTTCGTCACCACCGTCGCGCCTATGCTCAGCGCATGGGCGGCCAGCAACCGGTCAAAGCGAGCCCGCTTGAACGGCAGCTTCGCATATTCCCGCGCTGCCGCCTCGTCGAACGGCAGGATCGGAACAACCGATACGAAATCTTCGATCACCTCCCGATCAGGAGGATGGCCGAGGTTTTCGCCCATCACAATCTCAGCGAAGCTTACTGCCGAAATGCCCACCTCATCGGGCTCGCACTCGGCCAGGCGCTCCCGAAGAGCCGGGTGGGTTCCAAGCATGGCGTAAATCGAGCAATCGGTATCGAGAAGATACGCGATCATCTGCTCACGTTCCCCTCGCGGGCAGCAATCGTGCTGGGGCGTTCATCAAAGTCACTGCGTTCGGGAACCTTCAGGCCCTTTGCCTTGCCCCAGAACTTGCTGACATCCAGCTTGGGTTTAACCTGCAACTTGGCGCGGAGCACTAGATTACCGTCGACCCATTCAATTGACCACTCGCGATCCGGCTCGACGCCCAAAGCAGCAGGGACGCGGATGGCGACCGAATTGCCCGACTTGAAGCTCTTGGCAGTGTATTCCTGACCCACGGCGACCTCCGTATATACGCAATGTATATACTACGCCGCGTAGGCCGCTTCAATCACAATGCGCTCGTCGGTCCATTCGGGCACCGCTTCCACGCGCATCGGCACCATGAAGCGCTTGCCGTCGGGGCGCTTGATTTCCAGCACGTCGCCCGCACCGAAATTGTCCACGGCCACGCATTCGCCCAGCGCTTCGCCTTCGGTCGAAACCGCCGGCAGGCCGAGCAGGTCGGCGTGGTAGTATTCGCCCGGCTCCAGCGGCGGCATGGCCGAGCGGGCGACGGTCAGCGCGGTGCCGCGCAGTTTTTCCGCGCCTGTGCGGTCGGTCACTTCGGCAAAGCGGGCGATGGCACCACCCTTGCCGTCGTCCTTCAGCTTTTCCACGTTGAGCGTGGAATCGTTAAAGGCGCGGTATCGCTTGAGCGACGCCGCGCCTTCTCCGAACAGTTTGAGCCGGACTTCGCCGGTCAGGCCGTGCGCGCCGGTGATGGCCGCCAGCGTGACCGGACGATCCCGCATCGCTGCTTAGCCTTCGGTCTGTTCGGCAGCGGCTTCTTCAGCCGGAGCTTCTGCTGCCGGAGCTTCTTCAGCGGCAGGCGCTTCTTCCACCGCAGGAGCGGCGGCAGCAGCGGCAGCGGCTTCGGCAGCTTCACGTGCTGCTTCTTCAGCATCGGCGATCTTCTTGGCCTTGTCCTCGGCGCGCTCCTTGGCCTTCTTGCCGGGTTCGCCAGCGGCCGGGTTGTTGGTAGCCTTGCGCTCCTTGATGCCGGCCTTGTCGAGCATGCGGGCAACGCGGTCGGTCGGCTGCGCGCCGACGCCCAGCCAATAACGGATGCGGTCTTCGATCAGACGGACGCGGTTTTCGTCTTCCTTGCCCAGCAGCGGGTTATAGGTGCCGACCTGTTCCAGATAGGCGCCATCGCGCGGGGCGCGGCTGTTCGAGACGACGACCTTGTAATACGGGCGCTTCTTCGAACCACCGCGCGACAGACGCATAGAAACCGACATGAGATTACCTTTCCAACAATCTTGAAACCAAAATACGAAAACTGAAAATCACTTCTTCTTGAGCAGGTCGCCGAAGTTGCCCGGCAGGCTTCCGCCACCCAGACCCGGCATTCCACCGCCGCCAAGGCCGGCGAGGCCGCCCGGCCCCATCTGCGCGTCGAGGCCCGGCATCGCGCCGCCCATGCCGCCCTTGCCGAACAATGCGCCAAGGCCCTTCAGCCCGCCCATCTTGCGGATCTGCTTCATCGCCTTGCCCATTTCCTGGTGCATCTTGATGATCTTGTTCACGTCCTGCACTTGCGTACCCGAACCCTTGGCGATGCGGATCTTGCGCTTGGCGTTCAGCAATTCGGGCCGCTCGCGCTCCTTGGGCGTCATCGAACCGATGATCGCATCCATGTGGAGCAGCACCCGATCGTCCATGCCGGATTGCGCCATCGCCTGCTTGGCCTTCTTCATGCCGGGAATCATTCCCGCCAGCATGCCAAGGCCACCCATTTGCTGCATCTGCCGAAGCTGCATGCGCAGGTCGGTCATGTCGAACTGGCCCTTCGACATCCGCTGCGCAAGACGCTCGGCGTCCTCCGCCTGCACCGTCGCCGCCGCCTTTTCGACGATGGAGACAATGTCGCCCATGCCCAGAATGCGTCCGGCCACCCGCTGCGGATGGAACTGCTCGATGGCGTCCAGCTTTTCGCCGGTCCCTGCAAACTTGATCGGCTTGCCAGTAACGGCACGCATCGAAAGCGCCGCACCACCGCGCGCATCGCCGTCCATGCGGGTGAGCACTACGCCTGTCAGGTCGACTTCGCCGGAGAAGCTCTGCGCTACGTTGACCGCGTCCTGCCCGGTCAGCGAATCCACCACCAGCAGCGTTTCGCGCGGGGTAGAGACGGCGGCCACGGCCTTCATCTCATCCATCAGCGCCTGATCGACGTGAAGGCGGCCCGCCGTATCGAGCAGCAGAACGTCCACCGCCTGAAGCTTTGCCGCGTGCATTGCGCGGGTGGCAATCTCGACCGGGTTCTGACCGACAATGATCGGCAGCGTGGCGACGCCGACCTGCTCGCCCAGCACCTTCAACTGTTCCTGCGCGGCCGGGCGATTGACGTCGAGCGACGCCATCAACACCTTCTTGCCCTGCTTTTCGCGCAGCAGCTTGGCGATCTTGGCGGTCGTTGTGGTCTTGCCCGACCCCTGCAGGCCGACCATCATGATGACCACGGGCGGCGCGGCGTTCAGATCGAGGTCGGCTGTTTCCGACCCCAGCATCTCGATCAGCGCGTCGTTGACGATCTTGACGACCTGCTGGCCGGGCGTGACCGAACGCAGGACCGACTGGCCCACGGCCTGTTCGGTAACGCTGTCAACAAAGCGGCGGACCACGGGCAGCGCAACGTCGGCTTCCAGCAAAGCGATCCGCACTTCGCGCATCGCGCCGCGAACGTCTTCTTCCTGGAGCGCGCCACGGCCGCGCAGACGGTCGAAAACGCCGCTCAGCCGGTCTGACAGACTATCGAACAAACGACTGCTCCTGTTGCTACAGCACGCGGAAACCTGCAAAACGCGAAAAACGCCGGTGGGCGAAACCTCGCCGACCAGCGTTGGGCGTCTATCAAGATGCCGCATCGAAATCCTTGGCAAGCCCGATTACACGGAATCGCCAAGCCGCGCCCTTAGGCCCATCGGCCGCCCAAGGCAAGCGTCCGGGATCAGTTGCGATGCGGATGTATCCGTCAACCCCCATTTAACCAAAACTTCAGCACACAGGCATAGCATTGCCGTCGACAACCTAAAGGTACGGACAATAGCGCATGACCATCGCGCCTGAAAAAACTGAGCTGGACAATCAGCCTTACGTCCGCGTTGATCGGGCCGAGCGCGATGTATTCGCGTTGGGGGTCATGGTCGCCGCCATCATCCTGTTCGTGGGAACAGGATCTTCCGTCCTCACGCGAATTGCCCGTGCCTATCTGTTCGGCGAGGCCAATGGCGACGCTCTGCTCGGCAATGCACTGATCCTCAACATAGCGCTCATCATCTTCGGCTGGCGCCGCTACGCCGAACTTAGCCGAGAAATCGGCGAGCGCCGGAAGGCCGAGCACACCGCCCAGCGTCTGGCCCACACCGATGCGCTCACTGGCTGCCTCAACCGCCGCAGCCTCGACGCCGCCATTGCCGATCTGATCGAGGGCGCTGCCCAAAGCGACAGCGAAGTCGTGCTGATGATGATCGATCTCGACAAGTTCAAGCGATCGAACGACCTGCACGGCCACCAGGTGGGAGACGACGTGCTGATCGAAACGGTGCGCCGCATTCGCCTTGAATTGCCGGAACGCTCGATCATAGCGCGCTTGGGCGGTGACGAGTTCACTTGCGCGATGGTCGTTGATGCCGGCAAGGTTGCGACCGTCGAAAACCTCGTGGCGAGGATCAACGTCGAAATTGCCCGGCCTATCTTCAGCCATGGCGCGACCGTGGAAGTCACCGCCTCGATCGGCCTCGCCCAGGGCGGCAGCACGGCCGACACTACGGCGCTGGTCCTTGCGCAAGACCTGATCCACCGCGCCGACCTTGCCATGTATCAGGCCAAGAAGGCCGGGCGGAACCGCTTCTGCTGGTTCGAGCCGAGCATGGAAAAGGAACTGCGGTTCCGCAGCGATCTGGAAAAGAGCATCCGCGAAGGCATTCCGCGCGGTGAATTCGTGCCGTTCTATGAAAAGCAGGTGGACATTGAATCCGGTGAATTGACCGGCTTCGAAATGCTCGCCCGCTGGAACTCCCCCACCTACGGCCTTGTCAGTCCGGATATCTTCATCCCGGTTGCTGAAGACATCGGCCTGATTTCCGATCTATCGGAAATGCTCATCCGTCAGGCTTTGCTTGACGCGCGCGAGTGGAATCCCCGCCTCACGCTGTCGGTCAACATCTCGCCGCTGCAATTGCGCGATCCGTGGTTTGCGCAAAAAGTGCTGAGGTTGTTGGTCGAAGCGCGCTTTCCGCCCAGCCGGCTCGATATCGAGATCACCGAATCCTGCCTTCACGAAAACATCGGTGTCGTTCGCTCGCTGATCACATCGCTGCGCAATCAGGGCATCCGCATCAGCCTCGACGATTTCGGCACCGGTTATTCCAGCCTTGCGCAATTGCGCACCCTGCCGTTCGACCGGATCAAGATCGACCGCAGTTTCGTTTCCACCCTGGGTCAGAGCCGCGACAGCGCAACCATCATCGAGGCGATCTCGTCTCTGGGCAAGGGCATGGACCTGCCGATCACCGCCGAGGGCATCGAAAACCGCGAGGTTCTGGACGAATTGCGCAAGTTTGGCACATTTCAAGGTCAGGGCTTCCTCTATGGCCAACCCGAAAATGCCGACGACGTGCGGCGCGGGCTGGCGCAATCCAACTTGCTGGCAGATGGCGTACCCGTCATTCCTTCCGCCAATCCGGCCGCCGAGACACTGCCTGCCGCCGCCAACGGCTGATTGCGCGCCAGCGGTTGCGGTCCGGCGCGCATCGCCCTAGATCGCGCGGCATGCGCGTACCGTTTCGAAAGATGCACGGCCTCGGCAACGATTTCGTTGTCATAGACGCCCGCTCGTCCCCGCTGGCCATGTCCGCAAGGCGCGCGGCGGCACTGGCCGATCGCCGCACCGGCGTTGGCTGCGACCAGCTGATCGTGCTTGAACCCTCCGCTCTGGCCGATGTGCGAATGCGCATCTTCAATCCCGATGGCGGCGAAGTGGAAGCCTGCGGCAACGCCAGCCGCGCGGTCGGCCTGTTGCTGGGCGGCGAACAGCGCATCGAGACGCTGGGCGGTGTGATCCGCGCCGTCGCCGGCGACCATGGCGTGTCGGTCGACATGGGCGCGCCGCGCTTCGATTGGGATCAGATACCACTTGCCTACGCGATGGACACCCGGGCCATGCCGGTCGGCTGGGAAGAACTCGAAGGTCCGTCCGCGGTCAACGTCGGCAACCCGCACGTCATCTTCTTCGTCCCCGATGCCGATGCAGTGGACCTTGCCCGGCTCGGCCCGCTGATCGAAAACGATCCGTTGTTCCCCGACCGGATCAACGTCAACGTCACCAGCGTGATCGGGCCCGACCACTTGCGCCTCCACGTGTGGGAGCGTGCCGCCGGCCTCACCCGCGCTTGCGGCACCGGTGCCTGTGCCACGGCCGTCGCCGCGATCCGCCGCAAGCTTGTCGGCCCGGACGTTACCGTCGAATTGCCCGGCGGCCCGCTGCGGATCGAATGGCGCGAAGGCGGCACCATCCAGATGACCGGCCCCGCCGCCACCAGTTTCGAAGGCAGCTTCGAGGATGCGGACTACCCAGCGTGAGCGATGAGGTTGTCACGCTGGGATGCCGGCTGAACCTTGCGGAAAGCGAGGCAATCCGGGCGATGATCGGCAGCGGCAACCAGCATACTGTCGTCGTCAATTCCTGCGCCGTTACCGCCGAAGCAGTGCGCCAGTCGCGCCGCGCGGTCCGCCGCCTGCGCAAGGCCCATCCGCAGGCGCGCCTGCTCGTCACCGGGTGTGCGGCGACCATCGAGCCGGAAGCCTTCGCCGCAATGGCCGAGGTCGATGGCGTGGTCGCCAACCCGGCCAAGCTCACGCCAGAAAGCTGGGGTCTCAAACTCCCGTTTCCCCGCGAAGGCCGGGACCTCGTTCCTTCAAGGGTAACGTCAGCGGCCCCCGGAATAAGGCCCTCGCCTTCGCGGGGGAGCAGCGAATATTCGGCCAGCCTGATCCACACCCGCGCCTTCGTGCCGGTGCAGACCGGCTGCGACCACGCCTGCACGTTCTGCATCATCCCGCAGGGGCGCGGCGCCAGCGTCTCAACGCCCATAGCCGTCATCCTGCGCGCCATCGAAGCTCACCTCACGCACGGCGTGGCCGAAGTTGTCCTCACCGGTGTGGATGTGACCGGATGGGGCACCGACTTGCCCGGCACGCCGCGCCTCGGCAAGCTCGTCGCCGCCATCCTCACCGCCTTCCCCGCCCTTGCGCGCCTGCGCCTGTCGTCGCTCGATGGTGTGGAGATCGATCCGCTGCTTTTCGATCTCATCACCGGCGAACGCCGCGTGATGCCGCACGTCCACCTATCGCTGCAATCGGGCGACGATATGGTGCTCAAGCGGATGAAGCGCCGCCACACCCGTGCCGATGCCGTGGCGCTTGCCCAGCGCCTGCACGATGCCCGTCCAGACATTGCCATCGGCGCGGACTTGATCGCCGGCTTTCCCACCGAAACCGCAGCGATGCACGCCAACAACGTCGCCATCGTGCGCAATTGCGGCGTCGTCCACGGCCACGTCTTTCCCTATTCGCCCCGCCCCGGCACCCCCGCCGCGCGGATGCCCCAGGTGGCCCCGCCGCTGGTTCGCGAACGTGCCGCCGAATTGCGCGATGCCGTTTCCGGGGAACGCGCGCGCTGGTTGGCCAGTTTGGTCGGCATTCCGCGCGAAGTGCTTGCCGAACGCGATGGCACCGGCCATTCCCCCGATTTCGCGCCCTACCGGATGCCCGAAGGCACCGCGCCCGGCCGCATCGTCACGCTCACGCCCACAAGGATCATCGAAGGAATGCTGGCATGAGTAGCGACAGCTGGTCGGATCGCCTGCTCGGCGGCTTCCGCAAGACCTCCGAACGGCTGGTCGAAAACCTGCCCGGCATCGGCGGCGCCACGCGGCTGAGCGACGAGCAGCTCGATCAGATCGAGGACGCGCTGATCCTGTCCGACCTTGGCCCGCGAGCCGCAGGCCGCATCCGCGACAAGCTGGCCGCCGGCCGCTTCGAAAAGGGCCTCGACGACCGCGCCTTGCGCGAGGCCGTGGCCGAGGAAATCGCCGCGATCCTGCGCCCGGTGGCCAAGCCGCTCGATGTCGTCGCCTTCCCCCGCCCGCAGGTGATCCTCGTGATCGGCGTCAACGGATCGGGCAAGACCACCACCATCGCCAAGCTGGCGCACCTGTTCCAGGAACAGGATTACAGCGTGATGCTGGCTGCGGGTGACACCTTCCGCGCCGCCGCCATCGGCCAGCTGAAAGTGTGGGCCGACCGCCTCAACATCCCCGTCATCACTGGCCCCGAAGGCGGCGATCCCGCTTCCATCGTGTTCGATGCGGTGAAGGCCGCGACCGACGCTGGCATCGACGCGCTGATCGTCGACACCGCCGGCCGCCTGCACAACAAGCGCGAACTGATGGATGAACTGGCAAAAATCCGCCGCGTCCTTGGCCGCATCAATCCCGAAGCCCCGCACGACGTGGTGCTGGTGCTCGATGCCACGAACGGGCAGAACGCCTTGCAGCAGATCGAAATCTTCAAGGAAGTCGCGGGCGTGACCGGCCTTATCATGACCAAGCTCGATGGCACGGCGCGCGGCGGCGTCCTCGTCGCGGCGGCGGAACAGTACGGATTGCCGATCCACGCCATCGGCGTCGGCGAAAAGATCGACGACTTGCGCCCGTTCGATCCTGACCTGCTCGCCAAGGTGATTGCGGGAGTGTTCCAGTGACCGAACCGAAGGCCAAGCCCCTGACGAAGCCGAAGTCCTCGTGGATCAACCTGCTGGTCGATTACGGCCCGCTGCTGGTGTTCTTTTTCGCCTACCGCCAGTTCAAGCCTGCGGGTGTCGACGCCGGGGTTGGCGAGGTGATTGCCGTGACTAAGGGCACCATGGTCTTCATGGCCGCCACGATCGTTGCGCTGATCGCCTCGAAATGGCGGCTGGGGAAGATCTCGCCGATGTTGTGGCTGTCCACGATTCTCATCGTCGGGTTCGGAACGCTTACCGTGTTGCTGGGCGATCCTTTCTGGATCCAGGTGAAGCCGACGGCAATCTACCTGCTGTTCGCCGCCGTGCTGTTTGCCGGGCTCGCGCGCGGCAAGCCGATGCTCCGCACCCTGCTGCAAAGCGCGTTCGATGGGCTGGACGATGACGGCTGGATCAAGCTGTCGCGCAACTGGGCCTTCTTCTTCCTGTTCCTCGCCGTGTTGAACGAGGTGTTGCGCCACTTCTTCAATGCGCAGAACGGAAATTTCGACGTCTGGCTGCAGGCCAAGCTGTGGGGTGTCACCACGCTATCGTTCCTGTTCACCTTCGCCCAGATCCCCATGCTGATGCGCCACGGGCTGGGTGCGGAGGCCGCAACCGAGGTCGAGCAGAACCCGCCGCACGATTGAAACGCCTGGCCGCAATCCAAAATTGTGTGACAAACAGCCCACACTCCCTAATATGCGCATCACACGTCCGCCGGGGCCAGGTGGCGGGACGATCAGAACAAGCATTTAGGGGGAATACACATGGCAAAATTCTTTGGTAACCTGCATCTCGTGCTGGTCGTCGGCCTCGTCGCCGCGATCGCCGTGATGATCGGCTTCGGCTCCGAAATCACCGTCAATATCAATTCCGTTTTCCGCTGGATGCACGTGTTCTTTGGCATCCTGTGGATCGGCCTGCTCTATTACCTGAACTTCGTGCAAGTGCCCACGATGCCCAAGATTCCGGCCGAAATGAAGGGCGCAATCACCGGGCACATCGCTCCCAAGGTGTTCTTCTTCTTCCGCTGGTCGGCGCTGCTTACCGTCATCACCGGCCTCGTGATCGCCATCGTCAGCGGTTACGGCCACCGCGCGCTGACCCTCAGCGGCCTCAGCAAGGCTGAAAACCTGATCGGCCTCGGCATGTGGCTGGCGCTGATCATGGCGTTCAACGTGTGGTTCATCATCTGGCCTGCCCAGAAGAAGATCCTCGGCATCGTCGAAGCCACGGCTGAGGAAAAGGCTGCTGCCGCACCGCGCGCGCTGATCGCCAGCCGCACCAACCTGCTGCTGTCGCTGCCGATGCTCTATTGCATGGTCAGCGCCAACCTCGGCTGATCGTTCAGCCATTGCTGCGCAACTCGGCGCGGTACCCTTGCGGGTGCCGCGCCGTTTGCATTTTGGGGAACCCGATGGGCGGTACCCGTTATGGGTGCCGCGCCGTTTGCATTTTGCGGAACCCGATCACCCACGGCGCGTTGCCGGTCATTGCCCGCACGGGCATGATAATCTTGGGACGGAGTAATACCTTTATGCGCAAGTTCTCGTTTGCCGCACTGTCGGTCGCCGCTGTTGCCGGCGCCCTCGCACTGTCAGCATGCTCGGAAAAGACGCAGGACAATGCGGCGGACACCGCTTCTTCCGCCGCCGATGACGTGGCCACCACGGCCGCCGACGTCGGCGCGGCTGCAAGCACCACTGCTGCCGATCTGGGCGATGCTGCCAACAAGGCGCTCGACGATGCCGGCACCGCAGCCGACAAGGCTGCCGATCGCGCTTCCGCAGCAGCCGACAAGATGGGTGCGCGTGTCAAGCAGGGTGCCGCCGAAGCCGAAGCAACAATGCAGGACGAGCCGGTCTCGAAAGCGAAGGTCGACTAATTCAACCCAGCAGCCGGGCAAGCTCTTCCACCAGCCTGCCCGGCGCATAGGGTTTGGAAAGCACGGTAACGTCCGCGAATTCGGCTTCCACTGCGCCGTACCCGGTTGCGATCAGGAACGGCACGCCCATTTTCCGCAGCGCGCGTGCAATCGGCGCGCCGGGTTCGCCGGAAAGGTTCCAGTCCAGCACCGCCGCATCGAACCCGCCACTGGCCGCCCGTGCCAGCCCTTCGGCTTGGCTGCCGGCTGGCCCCACAACTTCAGCACCTTCAAACTCAATCACGTCGGCCAGCATAGCGGCCACGATGAACTCATCCTCGACAATCAGGATACGTCGCCCGGCAATCACGCGGAAACGTCTCCCAGCGGCAATGCGATCCGGCAAGTCAGGCCGCCCGGTGCGTACTCGATCGACGATTCACCGCGCATCTGTCGGCTCACCGCGTCAGATATCAGCCGTGATCCGAAGCCCTTCCGCGTTGGCGGAACAACCACTGGACCACTACTTTCCCGCCATTCCAGCACGATCCAGTTCCGCGCCTCGTCAATCGACCAAACGATGTCGACACGCCCGTCCTGAACCGAAAGCGCGCCATACTTCAGCGCATTGGTCGAAAGTTCGTGCAGCACCATCACGAACGAGACGGTCAGCCCCGCCGGCATCATGGCATGCGGGCCGGCAAAGGTGACGCTGGGCGTGCCATCGCCGCCGCGTTCGCAGATTTCGGTCCCTTGGCGCACCAGTTCTTCCACTGGAGCGCCGGCCCACGCTTCCCGGCTCAACGCCGTATGCGCCGCCGCCATTGCCGTCAGCCGCTCGTTGAACTTGGTCACCGGCTCGGTTGGCATGCTGGTGCCGCGAAACGTCTGATAGGCCATCGCCTGCACCACCATCAGCGTGTTCTTGACGCGGTGGTTGAGTTCCTCGATCAGCAGCCGCGTGCGTTCCTCCAGCAGGCGGCGCTCGGTAATGTCGATGCCGGTCGATTGCGCAATCGTCCAGCGTCCTTCGTCATCGAATTCCAGGGCGCGGTTGTGCCACAGCGTCCAGCGCGGCCCGTCAGGTGTTTCCAACCGGTTCTCGATGGTCACATCATTGCTTTCAGGGGTCAGCAGCGCCATCTGCGCGCCCACCCCGTCGCGGTCGTCGCGCACCACGAAGTCCCACAGGCTGTGCCCTGCAAGATCCGTCGGCGTGCGTCCCAGTGTTTCGGCATAGGCGCGATTGACGAACAGGATTTTGCCGTCGGCACCGAAACGGCACACCATCTCACGCTGGGCATCCAGAATTTCGCGCAAGACCGCGGCATTGTGCATCAAGGCGTTACGTCCCCCGAACCTTATCAATCAGATTAGCACGATTCGGCCGGGTGCCAATGTCATTGCACATGCGGGCAAACACTCAGATTTTCAGCTGGCTGCCCAGTTCCACCACACGATTGGTGGGCAGGCGGAAGAACTCCATCGCGCTGGCGGCATTGCGCAGCATCCACGCGAACAGCTTTTCGCGCCACAGCGCCATGCCGGGCTTGTCCGAAGGGATCAGCGTCTGGCGCGACAGGAAGAAGCTCGTTTTCATCATGTCGAACTTGTCGCCGCACATCGTCACGGTCTGCAAGGCGGCCGGAACGTCGGTCTCCTCCAGAAAGCCGAACCGCAGCGTCAGGCGATAGAAGCCCTGCCCGAAGTCCTTCACCGTCGATCGTTCAGGCGCATCCACGAAGGGCACGTCGGCGATCTTCACCGTCAGGATGATCACGCGATCATGCAGCACCTTGTTGTGCTTGATGTTGTGCAGCAGCGCCGAAGGCACGCCATCGGGCGTCGAAGCCATGAAGATGGCGGTGCCCGGCACCCGCGCCGCGCTGTTGTGCGCGCTTTTGGTGAACACTTCGAGCGGGATAGTGCCTTCCGCCATGTTCTGCCGCATCAGCGCTCGGCCGCGGCTCCACGTCGTCAGCAGCGTGAAGATCGCCACGCCCATCACCAGCGGCACCCAGCCGCCGTCGGGGATCTTGGTCAGGTTGGCGCCAAGATAGGCCGCGTCGATCGAGAAGAACAGCACCAGCAGCGGCACCGCGAACACCGGCCGCCACGTCCACAGCTTGAACAGCACCACCGCCAACAGCACGTTGTCGATCAGCATCGCGCCCGTCACCGCGATGCCATAGGCAGCGGTGAGGTTCGACGACCGCTGGAATACCAGCACCAGCACGATCACCGCAATCATCAGCGCGAAATTGATCACGGGGATGTAGATCTGTCCCGCTGCGGTCGACGTATGCTTGATCGTCATGCGCGGGATGAAGCCCAGCTGGATCGCTTGTTGCGTCACCGAAAACGCGCCCGAAATCACGGCCTGTGAGGCAATCACGGCGGCGAGACTGGCAAGGATCAGCAACGGCCACTGGAACCACTGCGGCGCAAGGAAATAGAACGGACTTTCCAGCGCAGCCGGATCGCGCATCAGCAGCGAGGCCTGGCCGAGATAGTTCA
>DAICYJ010000125.1 GCA_027311705.1 Novosphingobium sp.
TTCGCTCCACCGCCAGGCGGCAATGGCAAAGGAGGTGGCTATGCACTAACAATCAACGCGGACCACTCGGTGGGGGCCGGTCAATCTCTCACTCCTACCTAAAGTAAGTACCCGATATAATCGGAAGTTAACAGCCAAGTAAACTAAGGTTGCTAGCTTATGGTTTAATATATACTTAGTCGTCGTCGGCGCAACAATTTTTTGCGCTGCAACATTTTGTACGGTATGTATGCTTTCAATGCTAGCACACGTCACTGAATATCCTCATTTTTCAATAGATAGAACAGCGCTGCGCACTGGTCTCCCGGCGAGGTCATTCGCTTGAGCAGTCGCGAATCGGGCGGGGGCCGCACGCATGGTGGCTGGACTGATTGTTTTGGTCGGGGAGGCTGCCAGTTCTTGCAGCGCTCACTATCGCTAAAGGCGCAGTAGTGTGGGGGAAGTTAAGAGCAAGGTAACTATAGAAGCCTTGATGGTGCTTCGGCGTGAAGTTTCAGGCAGCGCGTTTTTCACGGCTGTTGTTCTAACGCTGCTGACCACACTGACCGAAGGCTTGGGCATTTTTCTGCTGGTTCCGATTGTCGGTATGACAATCGGCGGCTCCATTTCGCCGATTGCCGTGCGGATCTTCGCCACCGTTGGTCTACAGCCGCAATTGGGGACGCTGCTGGGTCTGTTCATCGGCCTCGTCGCGTTGCGGGCCGGCATTGAATACGCGCGCGCGCTTAACGGCCTCAGGGTCTCCATCGCCTTTGTCGATGGGCTGCGCGGCCGCAGTTTCGATGCGATCCTGCGGGCGGATTGGCGCAGAATCAGCCAGGAACGGCTGGCGGAGTTTCAAAGCCTGTTGATCACGAATGTAGACCGGGCAGGCCTGGCGCTCGACAGCCTGATGTCGGGCTTCGCCACCAGCTTGAGTCTCGTTGGCGCGGTCGTCACCGCCTTGGTCATTTCGCCCAGTGTTGCGCTTTTGATCGGTGCAGGCGGCGTGCTGGTGATGCTGGGCTACGCGGGTGTGCGCAAACGGGCTGCGCACCTCGGACAGGAACTGAACACCGCGTACGAGGATATCCATTCCTCTACGAGCGAAGCTCTAGGTGCGCTCCGCCTTATCAAGTGCCTTTCGGCCGAGCCGCGCGCTCTAAGCAGTTTCAACCAGTCGTTCGCGGAAATGCGCCGTATCGAGGTGGCGTTCACCCGTTCGTTCGGCAGAGCTACCGCTGTTCTGCAGGTGCTGGGCGCTACGGTGCTGGGCCTGTCCGCGTGGGCGGCTATCGAGCTGTGGCGGGTGCCGGCGGCGGTGCTGCTGCCTCTGCTCGCGCTTGCCGCCCGCACGGTGCCCTTGCTTGCGTCGTTGCAGCGAGATTGGCAGCACTGGTTGCACGGGGCCCCGGCCATATCCGACATTGCGATCCGGCTGGCCCGGCTGAAACAGCACGCCGAACCATCGATTCCATCCAATGTCCCTCCCGTTCTGCTGGAGGCCGATATCGTGGCGCGCGATATCCGTGTCGTTCATCCCGGCCGGCCGGTTCCCGCGCTCGATTCGATCACGGTGCGACTGCCTGCGCGCAGCACCACGGTCGTTTTCGGGCCATCCGGCGCGGGCAAGAGCACGCTCGCCGATGTGCTGGGCGGCCTGATCGCACCGGATGCCGGGGCGGTCTTGATCGACGGCCAGCCGCTGGACCTTGCAACCCGGCTCGCCTGGCGCAAGTCGGTGGCCTATGTGCACCAGGAACCGGTGTTGTTTCACGCCTCCATCCGCGAGAATTTGCGCTGGGCGGATCCGCAGGCCGATGACGCGACGATGTTTGCCGCCTTGACCCGGGCGGCCGCGGATTTTGTCGCCGATCTGCCCGCAGGTCTGGATACCATGGTGGGCGATGCGGGTCGGCAATTGTCGGGCGGGGAGCGGCAGCGCATCGCCATGGCGCGCGCGTTGCTGCAATCGCCTCAGTTGCTCATTCTCGATGAGCCGACCAGCGCGCTGGATCCCGCAAGTGAGGCCAGTGTAATCGATGCCTTGCAGCGGCTGCGAGGAACGGTCACAATCCTGATTATCGCGCACCGCAAGGAGTTTGTCCGTTTGGCCGACCAGGCAATCGCCATCGAAGACGGGCGGTTGGTGCACGGAGAGGCGGCATGAATGGTCCGTCCGGACTGATCAAGCGCCAGACTCTGGCGCTGCTCGGCGGGTTGCCGGGCGCACTGCCACAGCGACCAGACGCGGCGCAATGGGCGCAGATCGATGCCATGGCGGAACAGCACCGGCTGTGCCCTTTGCTGTTTGCGCGGGCGCGTGAGAACGCCGATTGGCAGGTTCCGCCGCATATTCTTGCCCGGTGGGAGGAAATCCATCGCGAAAGCGCGTTTTCCGCGATGCTACACCGCGCCGCATTGCGCGATCTGACCGAAATTCTCGACGACGCAGGCATTCCCTTTATTGCCCTGAAAGGCGCGCGGCTGGCGTGGAAGGACTACCCCGAACCAGCGCAACGCCCGTTGCGCGACATCGATCTGCTGGTGGCGGAAGAGATGGTGGAACCCGCCTTTGCCTGTCTGATTGCAGCGGGGCTGGTGATGCCCGATGCGGACGAAGCGGCGCGCCTTGCCGCCGCCGAGCATGAAAAGCACTTGCCGCCGATGTGGTTTGCCCGCCGCGATGTGCAGGTCGAACTGCACACGCGGTTGACCGACTTGCCGCACAAGCATGGCTACCTGATGCCGCAGTTGGACAGCCGGGTGGTGATGGCGCGGGCCGAAGCGGTGCTGGGGCCGGAATATCCGCGCGTTCCCGCTTCGGACGACATGCTGGCGCACCTGATGATTCATGCGCTTTACAACCACCGGCTGGATTGCGGCCCTCTGATCCTCGCCGACGTTTTCTATCTGATCAAGACGGGCGGGATCGATTGGCCGCGGTTCTGGCAGAATGCCCGGTCGCAAGGGTGGGCGCGCGGGGCCATGTTGTTGATTCAGTTGACCGAACGCCGTTTCGGCCCGGTCGGCGTGGACTTGCCCGGAGACGTGCGGGCGGCGCCGGAAGCGGTCCTTGCCGCCGCCGAAGAATCGATGCTGCAGGACTTTGAAACGCGCGACCATGTTGAGGCGATGACCGACATTTTTGCCGCGCGGTCGCTGCGGGCGATGGGCGCTGCACTGATTGCACGGATCCGTCCCGGTGAGGCAGCCCTGGTGCAGGAAGGCGATGGGGATAGCCGTGCCGGGAGAATGACGTGGCTTTTCAGGCGCTTGGCGCGCCTGTTCACGCGGCTTGGCAACGGCCGCGCGCATCGCGAGGCGTTGCATGCAACACATATGATGCGCTGGTTGCAGTCCTGAACCTTGAAAGCACCTAACCGCACCTGAACGTCACTTGCGCCCACGCGGGGCAGATTCAGGTCTTGGATTTGGGGACGCTGAAGCTGCCGCTCACCCGGCCGCCGCGCGACTGGCCATCGACGCTGCCGGCCCCGCCGCCGGAGCGACCGTCGACGCTGGAAATTCCGGTGTTGAGATCGATCACGAGGCGGCCACCGTTGAGCGTGTCGCTGCCCCGGCGCAGCGCCACGTTGCCGACCATGGTGATGATCTTGCTGTTGAAGTCGTAGACTGCGACATTGCCCGTGGCGCGCTCGTCGCGCCGGGTGACGGTGACGCCGCCCGTCGCGTCAATGCGCTGGATCTTGAGGTCGCCGGCATCGGTGTAGGCCACGGTCGTGCGTGCCGCCTTCAGCCGCAGGTCTTCCTGCGTGATATCGACGTTTCCGGAAAGGACGACGCGGTTCTGCTTGTCCTGCAGTTCGATGCGGTCGGCCGCATAGTTCACCGGGGCGTTGCTGTTGTGCCCGGCGATGGCCTGTGCGCCCAGGTGTTGCGCGCCCGCGATCAGCGCAGCCGAAAGCGCGAAGCCGATGGCGAGGTTGCGCAAGGGACGCGCCCGGCGGATCGATTCGATGGTGGTGAAGGTCGGTTGAGTCATGGTTTTCAGGGCATCTTCATCTTGCCCGGCTCCATCCGCAGCCGTGCGTTTCCGTCGAGTGTTACGGTGCGCTTGTCGAGGTCGGCGAATATCCTGTCGGCCGAGAAAGTGCCAGCGGGAATGCGGCCTTCGACACGACCGTTGCTGACCATCGCCTTGCGATTCATGTCGATGGAAGCGCCCTGAGTGACCATGCGATAGCCGTCGGCGCTCTCGAAATTGACCGGCCCGGTAACGTCGATCACTTGCCGGCCGAAATCGTAGCCGCCGGCGTTGGTCGTCAGGATCGCCGGGCCGTTGCTGAGCATCACCCGTGCGGTCACGTCGCGCATTTGAACGATGTCGACTTTCGCCGAATGCTGGACCGCACTGCCGGCCGTCACGGAAAAGTTGCGGCCTTCATCGTCCTGCCCGCGATACATCGCACTGACCACCCGCAGGCGATCCGCCAGCATGGCCACCTTGTTGCGATCGAGGAGGAAGCTGATCTCGCCGCGCGGGCTGAGCGGGGTGAGTACCATGACCGCCAGCAGCGCCCCGATCAGGCCAGGCAGCAGCACCGACAGCCAGCGCACGGTGCGATCGTGCGAACCGCCCGGTGCGGCGAACAACTGGCGCCGCGTGCGCATCTGGTCGGCCTGGAGGGTCATTGCGGCGGTTCCAGCTTATTCGTGGCTGAAGATGTCGCGATCGGCCCAGCCGGCGATATCGAGCAAGGCGCGGGTCGGCAGGAAATCATAGGCGGCCTGCGCCATTTCCGTCCGCCCTTCGCGCGCCAGCCGTTCGACCAGAATCTGGTGCATGGCGTGGAGATAGCGCACGTCGGACGCGGCATATTCCTGCTGTGGGTCGGTCAGGCTCGCTGCGCCCCAGTCGCTCGATTGCTGTTGCTTGGAGATTTCCTTGCCCAGCAATTCGCGCACCAGATCCTTAAGCCCGTGGCGGTCGGTATAAGTCCGCACCAGCTTGCTGGCGATCTTGGTGCAGAACACCGGCGTCGCCATCACGCCCAGATAATGATGGATCGCGGCAAGATCGAATCGGGCGAAGTGGAACAGCTTGATGCGCGCTGGATCGGCCAGCACCGCCTTCAGATTCGGTGCATCGTACGAACTGCCATTGGCAAAACGGACGAGGTGTTCGTCCCCTTTGCCATCGGAAATCTGGACGAGGCACAGGCGGTCACGCGTGGTGACAAGTCCCATCGTCTCGGTGTCGACAGCAACGATTCCCGGCGCGAGCACGCCCTCGGGAAGATCCTCTTCATGCAGATATACGGCCATTCGGCCACGCTTAGGCGCTCGCACGCCGGGCGGCAAGCGCCGAGGCGGCACCTTTGGGCGCCAGCCGCGCGCGGTCATGCCCGCGCCGTCATGATCGTATCCGGATCAGGGCCGGCCGATGCTGGTGTAATGGAAGCCGGCCGAGCGCACTTCGTCGGGGTTGTAGACATTGCGCAGATCGACCAGCACCGGTTGCGCGGCCAACTGGCGGATGCGCTGCAGGTCGATGCCGCGGAAGGCGTCCCATTCGGTGACCAGCACGATGGCATCGGCCCCGGTGACTGCCTCGTAGGCGTTCCGCGCCATCGTGACTTCGGGCATCATCGGCGCGGCAAGCTCCATGCCTTCGGGATCGTAAGCAACCACATCCGCCCCCGCATCGAGCAGCGCCTGCACGATGGCGATCGACGGCGCATCGCGCATGTCGTCAGTGTTGGGCTTGAACGTGAGGCCCAGCAACGCGATCTTCTTGCCGCGCGGTTCGCCCGCGCCTGCCTCGGCCAGCGCTTCGATCACCTTGCGGCCCATTGCGCGCTTGCGGGTGTCGTTGGTCTTGACCACGGCTTCGACGATGCGGACCGGGCTGTTGAAGTCCTCCGCCGTCTTGAGCAGGGCCAGCGTGTCCTTGGGAAAGCACGATCCGCCATAGCTGGGGCCGGCGTGGAGGAACTTCGATCCGATGCGGTTGTCGAGCCCGATGCCGCGCGACACGTCCTGCACGTCGGCACCGACTTTTTCGCACAAGTCTGCCATCTCGTTGATGAAGGTGATCTTGGTCGCGAGGAAGGCATTGGCGGCGTACTTGATGAGTTCCGAGCTGCGGCGGCTGGTGAACAGGATCGGCGCGCGATTGAGGAACAGCGGGCGATAGACTTCGGTCATCACCGTGCGCGCCCATTCGTCCTCCGCGCCGATCACGATGCGATCTGGACGCTTGAAATCGGTGATGGCCGCGCCTTCGCGCAGGAATTCAGGGTTCGAGACGACCGCAAACTTCGTGGACGTGCCGCTTTCGCGGATGATGCGTTCCACTTCATCGCCGGTGCCCACGGGAACGGTCGATTTAGTGACAATGACCGCCGGATTCTTCAGGCTTTCCGCCACTTCCTGTGCCACGGCATAGACATAGCTGAGATCGGCGTGGCCATCGCCGCGACGCGAAGGGGTGCCGACGGCGATGAAGATCGCCTGCGCATCCTCGATGGCGGAAGGCAGGTCGGTGGAAAACGACAGGCGCCCGCCGCGCACGTTTTGCGCCACCAGTTCGCCAAGGCCCGGCTCGAAGATCGGCATCATGCCGGCGCGCAGGCGCTCGATCTTGGTCTCGTCCTTGTCGATGCAGACGACATCGTGGCCGAAATCGGCGAAGCAGGCACCCGAAACCAGCCCGACATAGCCCGAACCGACCATCGCAATCTTCATGTGGTGTTCCTTGATGTCTTGCCGAGCGACGCTGCGCGCGGTTAGCAAGCGGGGCCGCCGCTGGCAAACACCGCGCGACCCCCATGCAGCGCGCGTGCTTGCACCAGCGTGAATTCGGCCGAGCTGTTACGAAAGCAATTCGACATTACCATGACGAAATCCGCCCTGCCCGAATCGTGGCGTCCGGCGCTGGAGCCCGTGCTGGAAACGCCCGTGCTGCGGGCGCTGGGCGGCTTTCTGGCGGCCGAGGAAGCCGCCGGCAAAACGATTTACCCGCCACGCGGAGCACGGCTGGCGGCGCTGGAGCTGACGCCGCTTGACGCCGTGCGCGTCGTCATTCTGGGGCAGGACCCCTATCACGGGCCGGGGCAGGCGCACGGGCTGGCATTTTCGGTGCAGGACGGCGTGAAAGTGCCACCGAGCCTCGTCAACATCTTCAAGGAACTGGCCAGCGACCTTGGCCTGCCGCGCCCGGCAAACGGCAATCTTTCAGGTTGGGCACGGCAAGGCGTGCTGTTGCTCAACAATGCGCTGACGGTGGAAGCGGGGCAGGCCGGATCGCACCAGCAGCGGGGGTGGGAGCCGTTCACCGACGCGGCCGTGGCGGCCGTGGCGCGGCGGGCCGAACCCGCTGTGTTCCTGCTGTGGGGCAGCCACGCGCAGGCCAAGGCGGCGCGGGTGCGCGAACTACAATCGGGGCCGCATCTGGTGTTGCATGCGCCGCATCCCAGCCCGCTATCGGCGCATCGGGGATTTCTGGGCTGCCGGCATTTCAGCCAGGCCAACGCGTTTCTGGAAGCGCATGGGCGAGCCGCGATCGACTGGCGGATCTGACCCGAGGATCAAGCCGGCGTTCAGCGCGGGGCAAGGGGCTAGGGGTCAGGCTGCCGCCAAGCGACTGGGATATGACATGCGCAGCTATCGTTACCATCCGCCGCTGATTGCTGCTTTTTCGGGCATCCGGCTTGCAATCGTCGATCGCGACGGCGCGATCTCGCGCGCAGTGTGGGCAGATTCGCAAGGCAACAGTCCCCTGGCCAATCCGGTGGAGCCTGCCGGAGACGGGCAATGGCCGGCAATCCACCTCGATCCGGCGCGCGGCTATGAGGTGCGGTTGCTGGCCGGCAATGGCGGGTTGGCATTCACCCGCCCGCTGACAGCGGGAGCCTTGACCGGCAGCAGTTCGCCGGACGACGCCGGGCTGTTTACCGGGTTGGGCGACGTTCCGGTTCCGCCCGGCGTTTCGCGGATCCGCACCGAAGGCTGGGGCGAGCGCGGGCTGGGTGCCGCGGACTATATCTGCGACGATATGGCGACCGAGGCACTGGCGGCGGCGCATCCGCGCTTTTGCGCCCGCACGGCGAACGGCCGATACTTTCGATTGCGCGGCACTGGCGGGCTGATCACCGTGGAGCAAGGCGGCGCGCGCGGCGATCCGCAGGGTGCCCATGCGGTGAACGATCAGCCGGCGTTCCAGGCGGCCAGCGACTATGCCATCGCCATGAACATCGCCCGCGTGGGGCTGGCGCAGGCGCGATACAGCGTGTGGATGCCGCAACGAACTTCCGACCCCGGCGACAAGCATTCGCCCGATGGCAATGCGATCGTGATTCCGGCGCGCAAGGCGGTGCATTTCATCGGGCTGACGCGCGAGCGGCCGCATGTGGCGTTCCGGATGCCCGGCGGCGAATCGTTCGAAGGCAGGGAGCCGGGGCGCAATTTTCTGGTCATCGGCACGCGGGCGTGGCGCGGCGGGGCGTTTTTCATCCGCACCATCGCCCGCCGCATCGCTCGCGCCGAAGGGGCGGTGCCGCCCCGGTCCGGGCTGACGCTGGAGCATCTGGAGATCGATGGCGGCACCCGTCCGGACGGCAATGGGCACAATCAGGCCAGCGTGATCGACGGCAAGGGCTGGGACATCACGCACAAGGGCATCTGGACCGAGGCCGACGGGCTGGGCGGCGACATCACCATCCGCGATTGCGAGATGACCGGCTGGCGCGGCGAGACGGTTTTTGCCTCTGCCGATGCCGATGCGACGCTGACGGTTCGCAACTCCGCCTTTCGCAATTCTGGCGGGCAGGGCCTGAATCCGAATGGCTGCCGGGTGGACGTGGACGGCTGCACGATCAGCGATTGCTACATCGGCATCGAGGGGTGGACCGGCTGCCATGGCGGGCGCATCGTCGCCACCACGATTGAACGCTGTGGCAGCGCGAAGACCGGGGGCGGGGCGTTCGGGCTGGAAGGCTACCTCGATTTCTGGCGGCCGCATCCGCCACATGCCATGCGCCGCGTGCCCGATGCCGATGAAACGCCGCTGGGCACGATCGACATCACCTGCATCGACAGCAACCGCGCGCAAGTCGGCTGGTGGCTGCGCGGGCGGCTGCGGCTGATCGACACGGCTGTGCTGTTCGGCCAGCCCGGCGCGCACAGCGAAGGATCGCGGCATGTGGACCTCGACATCGAGCTGGTGACCGACCGCAAGCAGGCCGCCTATGTGCTGATCCGTGGCGGAACGGGCAAGGCGGGGGATCAGCTGACCAACGACATGGCGCTGCGCGTAACGGCAAAGCGCACGCCCGGCGCGGTGTCGCGGGGCCTGATCCCGGCGGTGCCGG
>DAICYJ010000115.1 GCA_027311705.1 Novosphingobium sp.
CCGCAATTCATGCAGCGCGCCGCCTGCCCTTTCAGGCTGGTGTCGTCGTGCGGGATCGTGAACTCGCGATAGTGCTTCAGCCGTTCCGAAGGCGCATCATACGTGCGGTCGGTGCGGTCGATTTCGAGGAAGCCGGTTGCCTTGCCCATGGTTCTGATATCCTGAATTATTCTGCAGCGACGCTGGCGGCTTCGAGGCGCTCGGCCTCAAGCTGGCGCAGCGCGCGCGCATAGTCGCGTGGCATGACCTTGACGAAGCGCGGCAGTTCATCGGCCCAATGGTCGAGAATGGCGCGCGCCCGCTTGCTGCCGGTGTAGAGCTGGTGCCGCTCGATCATGATGCGCAGCCGTTCCGCATCATGGCGCAACATGTCGCCCATGCCATAATCGTGGACGTCGACGCCGCGCTGCTGTGGCCGGCCCGAACCGTCTTCCTCGTCGCGCTCGGTCGAGACGGGGAGCACATCCACCATCGCGCCATTGCACAGCGTACGGAAGCGGCCTTCAGGATCGTAGACATAGGCCACGCCGCCCGACATGCCGGCCGCGAAGTTGCGCCCGGTCTTGCCCAAGACCACGACCACGCCGCCGGTCATGTATTCGCAGCCATGATCGCCGGTGCCTTCGACGACAGCCAGCGCGCCCGAATTGCGCACCGCGAAGCGTTCGCCGCCGACGCCGTTGAAATAGGCCTCACCCGCAATCGCGCCGTACAGCACGGTGTTGCCGACGATGATGTTTTCCGGTGCATCGCGGTCCACATGGCCCGGCTGGCGCACGATCACGCGGCCGCCCGACAGGCCCTTGCCGACATAGTCGTTGGCATCGCCGGTCAGATCGAGCGTGATGCCGTGGGCGAGGAACGCGCCGAAAGACTGCCCGGCCACGCCGGTGAGGGTGATGTGGATCGTGCTGTCCGGCAGGCCCTTGTGCCCATGCTTGCGGGCGACTTCGCCCGACAGCATCGCGCCGACGGTGCGGTTGACGTTGCGGACCCTGCTTTCGATGCGCACCGCTTCGCCGCGTTCAAGCGCGGGCGCGGCCGAGGCGATCAGGTCGTTATCGAGCGCGGCTTCGAGGCCGTGGTCTTGCGTGCCGCTCCAGTTCAGCGTGGTGCCTTCGACCGGTTCGACGCGGTGGAGCAGCTTGCTCAGATCGACGCCCTGCGCCTTCCAGTGCGTGACAGCCTTGCGGGCATCGAGCTTGTCCACCCGGCCGACCATTTCGGCGATGGTGCGGAAGCCGAGCTCGGCCATGATCGCGCGCAGCTCTTCGGCGACGAAGAAGAAGTAGTTGATCACGTGTTCCGGCTGGCCGGTGAAGCGCGCGCGCAGCACCGGGTCCTGCGTGGCGACGCCGACCGGGCAGGTGTTCAGGTGGCACTTGCGCATCATAATGCAGCCCGCCGCGATCAGCGGCGCGGTGGCAAAGCCGAACTCGTCGGCGCCAAGCAGCGCGGCCACGGCCACGTCGCGCCCGGTGCGAAGGCCGCCATCGGCCTGCACCGCCACGCGCGTGCGCAGGTTGTTGAGCAGCAGCGTCTGCTGGGTTTCGGCAAGGCCGATTTCCCACGGGCTGCCGGCATGGGTGAGCGATGTGAGTGGCGATGCACCGGTCCCGCCTTCATAGCCGGAGATGGTGATGTGATCGGCACGCGCCTTCGAAACGCCTGCTGCCACGGTGCCGACACCCACTTCGGACACCAGCTTGACCGAGATGCGCGCCTTGCGGTTCACGTTCTTGAGATCGTGGATCAGCTGCGCGATGTCTTCGATCGAATAGATGTCGTGGTGCGGCGGTGGCGAGATCAGGCCGACGCCGGGCGTGGAATGGCGGGTCTTGCCGATGGTCTTGTCCACCTTGTCGCCCGGCAACTGGCCGCCTTCGCCGGGCTTTGCGCCCTGCGCCATCTTGATCTGGATGTCGTCGGCATTGACGAGGTATTCCGCCGTCACGCCGAAGCGGCCGGAGGCGACCTGCTTGATCGACGAGCGCATGGAATCGCCGTTCGCCATCCGCGTGAAGCGCGACGGGTCTTCGCCGCCTTCGCCGGTGTTCGACTTGGCACCGATGCGGTTCATCGCGACCGCCAGCGTGGTGTGCGCTTCCCAGCTGATCGAACCATAGCTCATCGCGCCGGTGGCGAAGCGCTTGACGATGTCGGCAGCAGATTCGACCTCGTCGATATCGATCGGTTCATCGGCCGGCACCAGATCGAGCAGCCCGCGGATAGTGAGCATCCGTTCGGACTGGTCGTTGATGCTGGCCGCGAATTCCTTGTACTTGTCCGGCATGTTGCCGCGCACGGCGTGTTGCAGGCTGGCGATGTTCGATGCGGTCCAGGCGTGTTCCTCGCCGCGCAGGCGCAGCTGGTACATGCCGCCCACATCGAGCATCTTCTTGTAGATCGGGTTGTCGCCATAGGCCGAGGCGTGGCGGCGCACGGTTTCCTCGGCGATTTCCTTCAGGCCGACGCCTTCGATCATCGTCGCGGTGCCGGTGAAGTACTGTTCCACGAACTCGGTCGACAGGCCCACCGCATCGAAGATCTGCGCGCCGCAATAGGACTGGTAGGTCGAGATGCCCATCTTGGACATGACCTTCAGGATGCCCTTGCCGATGGCCTTGATGTAGTTCTTCTGCACGTCCTTGGTGGAAAGCGGCAGATCCTTGTCGGCGCGGATCGTTTCGAGCGTTTCGAAGGCGAGGTAGGGGTTGATCGCTTCGGCACCATAGCCCGCGAGCACGCAGAAGTGGTGGACTTCACGTGCTTCACCGGTTTCGACGACCAGACCGGTCTGCATGCGCAGGCCTTGGCGAACGAGGTGATGGTGCACGGCGGCGGTGGCGAGCAGCGCGGGCATCGGCACGCGATGCTCGTTCTGCGCGCGGTCCGACAGGATCAGGATGTTCTTGTCAGCCAGCACGGCTTCGGTTGCCGCCCAGCACATTTCCTTGATCGCCTGGCCCAGCCCGTCGGCTCCCGCCGTGGCATCCCACGTAGTGTCGATGGTGGCCGTGCGGAACGCGCCATCCAGGGCGGCTTCGACCGAGCGGATCTTGGCCACATCGTCGTTCGTCAGGATCGGCTGGTCGACTTCGAGGCGCTTGTGGCTGCCGGCATCGTGGCCGAGCAGGTTGGGGCGCGGGCCGATCATGCTGACCAGAGACATCACCAGTTCTTCGCGGATCGGATCGATCGGCGGGTTGGTGACTTGCGCGAAGTTCTGCTTGAAATAGTCGTAGAGCAGGCGCGAGCGGCTGGAGAGCACGGCGATGGGCGTATCGGTGCCCATCGAGCCCAGCGGATCGTCGCCATAGATGGCCATCGGTTCAAGGAACCGGGAAATGTCTTCCTGCGTGTAGCCGAAGGCCTGCTGGCGATCGAGCAGCGAGGCGGTTTCCACCGGCAGCGCCGCCAGTTCAGGCTCGACCACTTCGAGTTCGGCCAGCTTGTATTGCGCGGCTTCGAGCCATTCCTCGTAAGGTTCGGCATTCGACAGCTCGGCCTTGACCTCCTCGTCCTCGACGATGCGGCCCTTTTCGAGGTCGATCAGCAACATGCGGCCTGGCTGGAGCCGCCACTTGCGCACGATATCTTCCTCGCGGAACGGCAGCACGCCGCTTTCCGAAGCCATGCAGATCAGATCGTCGCGCGTGATCGAGAAGCGTGCGGGGCGAAGGCCATTGCGATCGAGGGTCGCGCCGATCTGGCGGCCATCGGTGAAGGCCACGGCGGCGGGGCCGTCCCACGGTTCCATCAGCGCAGCGTGGTATTCATAGAATGCGCGGCGCTTGGCATCCATCAGGGGATTGCCCGCCCATGCTTCGGGGATCAGCATCATCACCGCGTGGGCGAGGCTGTAGCCGCCCGCGAGCAGCAGTTCGAGCGCGTTGTCGAGGCTGGCAGTGTCCGACTGGCCGTGCGGGATGATCGGCCACATCTTGTCGAGATCCGGGCCGAGCAACTCGCTTTCCATCGTGCGGCGGCGCGCGTTCATCCAGTTCACGTTGCCGCGAACCGTGTTGATCTCTCCGTTGTGGGCGATGAAGCGGAACGGGTGCGCCAGCTTCCAGCTGGGGAAGGTGTTGGTCGAGAACCGCTGGTGCACGAGGCCCAGCGCCGAAACGCAATCGGGATCGGTAAGGTCGTTGTAGAACCCGCCGACCTGGCCCGCCAGCAGCAGCCCCTTGTACACGATGGTGCGCGACGAGAAGCTGGGCAGGTAAAGCTCGGTAACGCCAGGCAGGTTGTGCTTTTCCGCCATCATTTCCAGCGGGTTCTGCGTCTGCTTGCGGATGGCGAGCAGCTTGCGTTCGAACGCGTCCTGATCGGCCGTGCCTTCGCCGCGCTTGATCACGCACTGGCGGATGACGGGCATGGATTCGACGACGGCCTTGCCCAGCCCATCGAGCGTGGTGGGCACATCGCGCCAGCCGATCAGTTCCTGGCCTTCCTTGGCGATGAACTTTTCGAACTTTTCGACCACGAACGTACGCGCGGCGTCATCCTGCGGCAGGAAGCACATCGCCACGGCATAATCGCCGGGGGCGGGCAGGTCCTTGCCCTGCGCCGCCGCCCATTTGCGGAACAGCGCATCGGGCAGCTGGATCAGGATGCCGGCGCCATCGCCCAGCAGGGGGTCGGCACCAACGGCGCCGCGGTGATCGAGATTCCGCAGGATTTCAAGCGCCTGATCGACAATCGCGTGGCTTTTGACACCTTTAATATGGGCGACAAAGCCCACACCACATGCATCGTGCTCGTTACGCGGATCGTAGAGGCCCTGAACCGGCGGAAAACCCATCGTCAATGTCGTCCTGCAATCAAAAAGAGGAACACCCGCGCGAATCATGCACCTTGCGAGGCAATGAAGTTGCGCGAATATCCCCCATGACTTCAGGTTTGTTATTTTGCAACCGCGAGCGCCGATTCGTGGCCCAATAGGGTTGAGTACAGGCCAGCCTGTTCCGCTTGCGGACGCGGAAAAAGCGCGTGGTGGCGCGGGGTTAGCCCTTCGCAGTCATCCGCTGCAGCGTGGCGAGCGCGGCGCGCAACGCAAGGTCGGCCTCTGCGGGATCAGGCAGGGCGGAGGCTGGCGGCACGAAGGCCTGCTGGGTCGCCACAGGTGACGCCGCCGGGCGGGCGAAGGGTGCGCGGTCGGATTCGGCCCCGTGCGATTCAGCGGGGTACGATTCAACCGCACGCGGGCCTTGGCCGGGGAAGATCACGACAGGTTCGATGGCCGTTTCGGGCGCATCGGCCCCTTCGATCCGCACGAAATCCTGGCGCGGCGGCGGCACAGCCATATCCACCAGCGAGGGATAGCGGTCTTCGGGCACGGGAGGCTCGGCATCGTCGGCAGACACGGCGGGAAGCGAAGCGAAAGTTTCAACGACGGGAGTGTCGTCCACGAAGGCTTCGGATTCCAGCGGGGCAGCGATCGCGAGACCCAGGAACCGGGGGACGATTACGCCGGCACCATCGTCGTCGTTATCATCGATAAGCGCGGTGGCCGTGGCGAATGGCGGCCGGGGGCGTGCGGCTTCGCTCTGAAATCGAGCGATGCCGAAGGGAACTGAGGGTGCGGGCGGGGTGAACGCGGGCTGCGCTTCGGGTTCGGGCAGGGGCGCGGGTTCCACAGTGGCCGCCGGGATCATGAAGGGCGGCAGCGGCTCTCCTTCGATATCGTCCGACTTGCGGCGATCGGCGATGGCGAGCGCCAGGCGTTCGATCAACTGGACCAGTCCCAGCGTTTCGAGCGGCGCATCGGCGACGGGCGAGCGCTGGGCCACCGGTTCGCGCGCGGCAATGGCAGCCGCGACAGCCGCGATCGGCGCGGGTTCGGCGTAGACAGGCGCGGCGGCGATCTCCGGATCGGGCTCGGGCGTGTCGAGGCTGTCCGACAGAGAGTCGATTTCGGGTTCGGCTTCCATGGCGGGCGGAAGGCCGACGATGGGCACATCCTCGACAACTTCAGCTTCCGCGAACGGCATTTCTACCGGTTCTTCCACGGCTGGAACGCCGAGAGGCGGAGCGTATGCAAAGGTTTCTGCAGGTCCAGTCACTTCGGTGCCAGTCTCGTCGGTCACCGACAGCGCGCGGCGGCGCAGGGGCATGCCATCGATGGGCGGCATGTCGTCGGCTGCGTCGACGAGGTCTTCGGTCAGCACCAGCGGCTTGCGCGGCGGGGCATCGGGATGGGCATCGCGGGCACGGACTTTGGGGGCGACGTCTTCGCGCGCGGCGGCCTTGCCTGTTGCAAATCGGCGGCGCGTGGTAACTTCGACAGCGGGCCGCAGGCGCAGCGCGATGAACAGGCCGATCCCTCCGCCCAGCACCGTCATGGCCAGCGCCACCAGCGCGCGGGCGGTGAAGCCCAGCGGCGGCGTGGTCGCGGGCACCAGCGCGGGCAGGCCCACCGAAGTGACGATGCCTTCAAGGAAGCTGGGCGACATGGCAAAGCTGCCGAGCCCGAACAACGCGGCGAACCAGAGCGCGACCATCGCCGGAAACAGGCGATGGGCCGTGATGGGCTGGTTGGACTTGCGCTTTGCCGCGGGTCGTTCGGTTTTGATCACGTGGTCTTGTCCCGGTCTGTCAGGTCGATGCCCGGAAATACCCTGCCCTCAGGCGGCCATTTCGGCAACATCCGGCCCAAGACCTAGCACTGCTTGGTAAACGGGAAGATAACGCGCCACGTTGAATGCCCAATCGTGTGCTTGCTCAACGAAAGCGCGCGCCACCGCGCGGCGGTGCGGCCACTGCGCGCGATTGGCCAGCAGGCCGACCATTGCATCGGCGAGGCCAGGGGGATCGTCAGGCGGAAACAGCGTTCCAGTAACGCCGTGCTCTATCAGTTCGCGGTGTCCGCCCACGGCGCTGGCAGAAACCAGCTTGCCCTGCGCCATGGCTTCCAGCGGTTTCAGCGGGGTGACCAGTTCGGTCAGCCGCATGGCCTTGCGCGGATAGCAGACGACATCGGCCAGCGCGTAATAGCGGTCGACCTCATGATGCGGCACGCGGCCGACGAAATGGATCGCGGCCGCGGCGGGCGATGCGCTCGCTTGTGTGCGCAAGGTCGCTTCGGCCGGGCCGCCGCCCACGAGCAGCAGCCTTGCACCGGGCACGCGGGCGACAATGGCGGGCATCGCGGCGATCAGATCGTCGAGACCTTCGTAAGGATAGAAGCTGCCGAGGAAGCCGATGACCGGCCCGTCGCCCAGGCCAAGGCTTTCGGCAAAGGCGGCATCGCGATCGAGCGGCTGGCCGAACAGCGCCAGATCGACGCCGTTGGGCATGATCGAGAGCTTGGCGGGCGAAACGCCGCGCGCGATCAGATCGTCGCGCAAGCCGGTGCAGATGGTGACGACCGCATCCGCCCCCGCGACCACGCGGTTTTCCAGCTGGCGGGTGATCCAGTAGCGCGGGCTGCCTTCGCGGCCCGTGCCGTTGCCCACGGCGGCGTCTTCCCAGAAGGCGCGGATTTCATAGACCACGGGAATGCCCAGCCGCTTGCCCGCGCGCAAAGCCGCAAGGCCGCACAGCGCGGGTGAGTGGGCATGGAGCACATCGGGCTTCCATTCGCGCGCCACCTCCTCGATTCGCGCGGCGAAGGCGGCAACCTCGCGCCATTCGCGCAGGCCCGGCGGGCCGTCGGCAGTGCCAGCCGTGCGGTGGAACGCAAGGTCGTCCGCCATCTCTGGCTCCACCGCCACCGGCGGGGCGATATGCCGTTGGCCGGTCACGCCGCGCACCTCGATGCCCAGCGCCTGCTGCGCCTTCAGGATGGCGCGGGTGCGAAAGGTGTAGCCGCTGTGTAACGGCAGGCTGTGGTCGAGGATGTGAAGCACACGGGTCATGCTCTTCCCTTGGCATGTGAACGCTTAACGCGCCGTCAACCCCGTTCGGCTATCGCGACGTCATGCAAGCTTTGGCCAGCACATGATCGACATATTCACCGTGGTGCTGCCGCATGCGCTGATGGCGCTGGCGGTGTGGCGCCTGCTCCATATCGACGCGCTCGACAACGATCCCGCGCTGCCCAAGCGCAAGATGCCGGTCAAGCAGCGGCGCTCGCGTCCGCAGGCCCGTGCGGACGAGGCCGGAGCACCCCCGCGTGCTTAACCTGTTTCTCACCGCCTTCGTCTTCGCATTTCTGGCGGCGGGCGTGCGCAAGCCGTACCTGTTCGTGCTCGCCTATGCCTATATTGATATCGTCGCGCCGCAAAAGGTGACCTGGGGGTTCCTGCAAAGCGTGCCGGTTTCGCTGATCGCATTCGTGTTCGCGGTGCTGGCGTGGATGGCGGCGGAAGACAAGAACGGCATCCGGTTCACACCGCGCCAGTTCGTGCTGCTGATGCTGCTGGTCTATTGCGGGCTGACCACGCGCACCGCCGATTTTCCGGTGGAAGCCGCTGAAAAGTGGGGCTGGGTGTGGAAGGCGCTGGTCTTCGCGCTGTTCCTGCCGCTCACGCTGCGCACGCGGCTGCGGATCGAGGCGATGGTGCTGGTGATGGTGCTGTCGGTTGGCGTGATCGTGATCGGCGGGGGGATCAAGACCATCGCCTCGGGCGGCGGTGGCTATGGCGAACTGAAGCTGCTGGTGAATGACAACACCGGGCTTTACGAAGGCTCGATCATTTCCACCGTGGCGATCTGCGTGATCCCGCTGGCGCTGTGGCTGGCGAGATACGGCACGATCTTCAAGCCCGGCTGGATGGTATGGCTGTTCGCGGCCGGCATCTGCTTTGCCTGCCTGCTGATGCCGGTGGGCACGCAGGCGCGCACGGGTTTGATCTGCATTGCCGTGCTGGGCGCGATGATGCTGCGCACCACCAAGCGGCGCATGACCTATATCTCGCTGATCGTAGTGGCAGGGCTGATCGCGGTGCCGCTGCTGCCGCACAGCTTTACCGAGCGGATGGGCACGATCAAGAACCACCAGTCGGACCAGTCCGCCAGCACCCGCGTGGCGATCTGGAAATGGACCATCGAGTTTGCCAAGACGCATCCGTTCGGCGGCGGGTTCGATGCCTATCTCCAGAACAGCGTCACCTACGACAAGATCCTGTCCGATCAGGCGGGCGACAACAACACCGCGATCAGGACCGAACGGATCGAGGAAAAGGGCCGCGCCTATCATTCCAGCTATTTCGAGATGCTGGGCGAACAAGGCTATCCGGGGCTGGCGCTGTGGCTGCTGCTGCACATCATGGGCGTGGTCCACATGGAAGTGCTGCGCCGCCGCTATGCCAAGGACCCTCCCGAAGGGTTCGAATGGGTGACGCCGCTGGCCGATGCGCTGCAACAGGCGCAAGTGGTGTACCTGTTCGGTGGGGCCTTCGTGGGCATCGCGTTCCAGCCGTTCTGCTACATGCTGGTCGGCCTGCAATGCGGCCTCACCGCCTATATCGGCCGCGTGCGGCGCAGTGCCGATGTCCCGTTCCGCACGGTGCGGCCACGGCGCGTGGCACAGGATCAGGCGACGACTGCCGCCTGATCCCGCGTTCGTTCAGGCCACAGCGCTCAGTTTGCGGCCCTTGGCATCGTGGCGCAGGATCCACGCATCGACCACGGGCGCGATCACGTTGCGCCAGCGTGAGCCGTTGAAGATGCCATAGTGGCCGACTTCGGGGGCCATGAAGTACTTCTTCATCTCGTCGGGCAAGTTGGGCGTCACCTTCAGCGCGGCCTTGGTCTGGCCGATGCCGGAGATGTCGTCGTTCTCACCCTCGATGCACAGGATCGCTGTGTCCTTGATCGCACCAAGATCCACGAGCAACCCGCGATGGACCAGTTCGCCCTTGGGCAAGGCATGGGTCTGGAACACCACGTCCACCGTTTGCAGATAGAATTCGGCGGTCATGTCGCAAACGGCGCGGTATTCGTCGTAGAACGTCTTGGTCGCATCCGCGCTTTCGCCGTCGCCGCGCACCATGTGGTTGAACAGCTTGTAGTGGCTCATCATGTGGCTGCCCAGATTCATCGACATGAATGAGGCGAGCTGAACGAAGCCCGGATAGACCTGACGTCCGACGCCCGGATAGTTGGCAGGGACGGTGGTGATGACGTTGTGCTTGAACCACACTTGCGGCCGGGTGATCGCGTGATCGTTCACGGCGGTGGGGCTTTCGCGCGTGTCGATCGGGCCGCCCATCATGGTCAGCGTGGCTGGGCGGCAGGGATGGTCGAGAGCGGCCATCACCGCTGTTGCGGCGAACGTCGGCACAGAAGGCTGGCATACCGCCATCGCATGCGCGCCGGGGCCGATATGCTCCAGGAAGCCGACGATGTAGTCGATGTAGTCGTCGAGGTTGAAGGACCCTTCCTCCAACGGCACGAACTTCGCATCGGCCCAGTCGGTGATGTAGACCACGCAGCGTTCCAGCATGCGTTCCACCGTGCCGCGCAGCAGCGTGGCGTAATGGCCGCTCATCGGCGCGACGATCAGCAGGCGCGGCGCATCCGCTGGCATGCCTTCATGGGTAAAGCGCTTCAGATCGCCGAACGGGCGGTGGATCACCGTCGATTCGTTGACCGCGTGGATGACGCCATCGACCGTGATGGTCTTGATCCCGAACGCGGGCTTGGCGCGCGGGGCGGTGGCATGGGCGAACACGTCGAGCGCAGACGACATCATCTGCATCGCGCCAAGGCCCGAACCGGGCCAGCGCGGGTTGCTGAGCATTTCCGACCCGATCGACGCCAGCGCGCTGCTGGCGTTGAGGAAGGAGCGCTGGATTTCGTATGCTTTGTAGAGCACCTGCGAACACCTTTTTGTTTTGCCCCGGCAACATGGGGACTCGATTGCGCCCAGTCTGCCGCGATTCGTTGCATTGTGCAACGCAACAATCATCCGTTCGCCCAAGCGGCCCCTTCCTGTCGGCCCGCGCATCGGCTAGGCGGGCCGGATGGACGAGGGAACCCAGCCTGACCAGCCCGCGGCAACGCGCAATCTCACCCCGTTGCGCATGGTGGCGCGCGCCGCATTCCACTATCCCGGAAGGGTGGCCGCCGCCTGCATGGCGCTGATCGTGACCGCGAGCGCGACGCTGGCGATCCCGTATGGCTTCCGCATGATCATCGACAACGGCTTTTCGCGCGGCGCGAACGTCGATGATCTGGGCAAGTGGTTCCAGCTGCTGCTCGGCATCGTGCTGCTGCTGGCGATCGGCACGGCCTGCCGCTTCTATTTCGTATCGTGGCTGGGCGAGCGCGTGGTCGCCGACATCCGGCGTCAGGTGCAGGCCAACCTGCTGCGCATGCCGCCCAGCTTCTTCGAGAGCAACAGCCCGAAGGAAATCTCGTCGCGCATGACGTCGGACACCGCCGTGATCGAACAGGTCGTGGGAACCACCGTTTCCATCGCGCTGCGCAACACGATCATGGGCGTGGGCGGCATTGGCTATCTGTTCACGCTGGCGCCTACGCTAACAGCGGGGATGCTGATCGGCATTCCGCTGGTGCTGGGGCCGATCGCGTGGTTCGGCAAGCGGCTGCGCACGGTCTCGCGCTCCAGCCAGGACCGGGTCGCCGATGTGGGCGTGCTCGTGTCCGAAGTGATGGGCGCGATGAAGGTGGTGCAGGCATTTGGCCAGGAACCGCGCGAGCAGGAACGCTTTGCCGCCGCCGTTGAGCGCACGTTCGACACCGCGCGCCGCCGCATCATGATCCGCGCGGCGATGACCTCGGTGGTGATCTTCCTGATCTTCGGCGGCATCACCTTGCTGATGTGGGAAGGCGCCATTGCCGTTGCCGAGGGATCGATCACCGGCGGCACCATCGCGGCGTTCGTGCTGACGGGCGGCATCGTGGCCGGCGCATTCGGTGCCTTGATGGAAGTCTATGGCGATCTGCTGCGGGGCGCGGGCGCGGCCGGGCGGCTGAACGAACTGCTGAACGAACGGCCCGATATCGCGGTGCCCGCGCGGCCCATTGCGCTGCCGCAGCCGCCTCGCGGCCAGATCGCGTTCCAGAACGTGTCGTTCCGCTATCCCAGCCGGCCCGAAATTTCGGCGCTCGAAGACTTTTCGCTCACGGTCAATCCGGGCGAGACGGTGGCCATCGTCGGCCCATCGGGCGCGGGCAAGTCCACCCTGTTCCTGCTGGCGGAGCGGTTCTACGATCCCCACGCCGGCACCGTGCGCATCGATGGTGTTGCGCTGCCGCAGGCCGATCCCGCCGAAGTGCGCGCCCGTATGGCGCTGGTGCCGCAGGATGGCGTTCTGTTCGCCGCCAGCGCGCGCGACAACTTGCGCTATGGCAACTGGCAGGCCAGCGACGACCAGATCTGGCAGGCCGCGCGCGATGCCAACGCCGAACAGTTCCTGCGCGATCTGCCGCAAGGCCTCGACACGTTTCTGGGTGAAGACGGCGCGCGCCTTTCGGGCGGCCAGCGCCAGCGCATTGCCATCGCCCGCGCGCTGCTGCGCAATGCCCCGATCCTGCTGCTCGATGAAGCAACGAGCGCGCTCGACGCCGAAAGCGAGCGGTTGGTGCAGGATGCGCTAGATCGCCTGATGAAGGAGCGCACCACGCTGGTGATCGCGCACCGCCTCGCCACCGTGCGGCAGGCGGACCGGATCATCGTGATGGAGGGTGGCCGGATCGTGGAGCAGGGCACCCACACCAGCCTTTCTGCCGAAAACGGTCTCTATGCCCGGCTGGCGCGCCTGCAGTTCGATAGCGTGCAGGCCTGAGCCGAGGTTCGACGAACGGCGCACAGCCATCGACCAACAACATGGTGTTCATCGCGGTGTAAGGCGCTAAAGTCCAACCGGTCGCAGTTGCAACCGGAATGGGGCAAGCCTTTCATGATTTCAGCAGTTTCGGGCCGCCGCGCCCTTGTTTCGCTTACCGCCGTTTCGATGATGCTGGCGGCGCCGGCGATTGCCGCTGCGGATACACCCGCCGCCCCCGCCTCGGCCGAATATCCCATCCCCACATTCGGCGGCTGGGGTTTCAATCCTGCCGACATCGACACGGCGGTGAAGCCGGGCGACGATTTCTTCGCCTATGTGAACGGCAAGTGGGAAGCCAAGGAAGTCACCCCGCCGCAATATCCCTACAGCGGGGCCGTGCTGGCGCTGCGCCTCGGTTCAGACCGCGCGGTACGGCAGATCATCGAAGGGCTGGCGGCAAAGCCACAGCCCGCAGGCAGCCTTGAGGCGCATATCGCCGACAGCTACCGCGCATTTCTCGATACCAATGCCATCAACGCCGCCGGCCTCGCCCCGGCCAAGCCCTACCTCGACAAGATCCGCGCCACGCAGACCCGCGCCGGGCTTTCGGCGCTGTTTGCCGAGCCGGGCTATCCCTCGCCGCTGTCGTTCGCCGTCAGCATCGATCCCGACAATCCGGCGATGAACACCGTCTTCACCGAAGTGGGGGGCATGGGCCTGCCCGATCGCGATTATTACCTGCTCGACAACGAGCGCAACCGCGAGATCCAGGGCAAGTACAAGGAATACCTGACATTCCTGCTCGGCAAGGCGGGCTATGCCGATCCAGCCGGCACGGCGGCCAAGGTCTATGATTTCGAACACAAGATCGCGGTGCTGGCATGGGATCGCGCCACATCGCGCAACCCATTGCTGGTCAACAACAAGGTTTCGCACGGCGATCTGGCCGCGATGGGCAGCGCGTTCCCGATGGAGCCGTTCATCGCGGGCAATGGCCTTGGCAAAATCGACAGGCTGATCGTCGCCGAAATGCCGCCTTCGGCCGACAAGGCCGCCAAGCTGGGCCTGACCGCCGACGACCTTGCCAAGTTGGGCGGCGGCTATCCCGAACTCGTCGGCCTGCTCGGCACCGAGGATATTGGCACGCTGCAGGCATGGATGGCCGCGCGCTTCCTGTCGGACATGGCCCCGGTGCTGCCGAGCGACATCGACGACGCCAACTTCGCCTTTTACGGCAAGGTGCTGCAGGGCCGGCAAAGCCAGCGCGACCGTTGGCAGCGCGCCGTCGCTTCGGTCCAGTCGCAGATGGGCGAGGCCATCGGCAAGCTCTATGTCGAAAAGCACTTCCCGCCTTCCAGCAAGGAGGCGATGATCAAGCTCGTCGCCAATCTGCGCGCGGCGCTGGCCGACAATCTGAAGGATCTGGCGTGGATGACGCCCGCCACGCGGGTGGAAGCGCAGCGCAAGCTCGACGGATTTGGCGTGAAGATCGGCTATCCCGACAAGTTCAAGACCTATGACGGCATGGACATCAAGCCGGGCCAGCCGCTGGCCAATATGGTCGAGGCCGCCCGCTGGCAGTGGCAGGACCAGCTGCGCGAACTGGCCGCGCCGGTCGACAAGGGCAAGTGGCTGATGACCCCTCAGACGGTCAATGCGTACTACATGCCGCCCGCCAACGAGATCGTGTTCCCTGCTGCGTTTCTCCAGCCGCCCTACTTCAATCCCAAGGCCGATGACGCGGTGAATTATGGCGCGGTGGGCGCGACCATCGGCCACGAGATCGGCCACGGCTTCGACGATTCGGGATCGCGATATGACGGCACCGGCACGCTGCGCGACTGGTGGACACCTGCAGACCGCAAGGCCTTCGATGCGCTCACCGCACGGCTGGCCGGGCAATACGACCAGCAATGCCCCTATGACGATGGCAAGACCTGCCACAACGGCAAGCTGACGCTGGGCGAGAACATCGGTGATCTTGGCGGCATCTCGATGGCCTACAAGGCCTATCGCCTGTCGCTGAACGGCAAGGAAGCCCCGGTGATCGACGGGCTGACCGGCGACCAGCGGTTCTTCTTGTCTTATGCACAGGCGTGGCGCTGGAAGTACCGCGAGGCCTTTGCGCGGCAATTGCTGAAGACCGATCCGCATTCGCTGGCCATGGCGCGGGTGAACGGCGTGCTGCGCAACTTTGATCCGTGGTACAAGGCCTTCAACGTGAAGCTGGGCGACAAGCTGTATCTGCCGCCTGAGGAGCGTGTGCGGATCTGGTGAGGGTGCATGCCCACCCCTAACCCCTCCCGCAAGCGGGAGGGGGACTGCGTTGCGCCATCTTCTCCCCTCCCGCTTGCGGGAGGGGTCGGGGGTGGGCATTCGGCGCCAGCCGAACAAAATTCCATCCACCCCCCGCGCACCACCCTTGACACTTTGCTGCGCTGCGGCGACGCCCTGCGGCCATGGACAATCTCACCATCACCGCCATCCTGCTCGGCATCGTCGAAGGGCTGACCGAGTTCCTGCCGGTTTCGTCTACCGGTCACCTCATCCTCGCTACCGAGCTGTTCGGCTATGACGCAGCGCAGTGGGAAGTGTTCAACGTGGTGATCCAGCTGCCGGCGGTGATGGCCGTCGTGGTGCTCTATTGGCGCACGTTCTGGAACGTGGCGGTGGGCGTGGTGAAGCGCGAGCGCGATGCGCTGCACTTAATCCGCAACGTGCTGATCGCGTTCATCCCTTCCGCCATCCTCGGCGTGCTGCTGAAAAAGCGGATCGATGCGATGCTGGAAACGCCGATCATCGTGGCTTGGGCGCTGATCGTGGGGGGCATTGCCATTCTGGTGATCGAGCGCCTGTCGAAGCAGGGCGAATACAAGCCGGTTGAAAAGCTGCCGGTCACCAAGGCCTTTGCCATCGGCGTGATGCAGTGCCTGTCGATGATCCCCGGCGTCTCGCGTTCGGGCGCGACGATCATGGGCGCGCTTTCGATGGGCGTGAACCGCAAGACGGCGGCGGAATTCAGCTTCTTCCTCGCAGTGCCGACGATGCTGGGGGCCACGGTCAAGCAGCTGTGGGATCACCGCGAAGAGATGGCCGCGCACACTTCGCCGGTCGGCTGGAGCGAAATCGCGGTTGGATCGGTCGTGTCGTTCGTGGTGGCGCTGGTGGTGATCAAGTTCTTCATTTCGTTCGTCGCCCGCAGCGGCTTCGCGCCGTTCGCGTGGTATCGCATCGTGGCCGGCAGCGTGGCGATGGCATGGCTGCTGTGGACCTGAGGCAATAGCTGCAACTGCTCCCCCGCGCAGGCGGGGGCCTCATGCGGTGTCGCGCTTGGCGGGGCGAGGCCCCCGCCTGCGCGGGGGAGCTGCGTATTTACTGCAATTTCAGCGGGCGTTCTCAGGGCGTAACCGCGCCCGAGGCCTCGGCTGCCGGAGGAGCAACCGGCGCAACCGGCTCCGCAGCCTTTGCCGCAATAACCGCAGCGGGTAGTGGCGCTGCCAGCGCGGCGGTTTCCAGCTGGTCGAGCGAGTTCTGCGTCATCACCCAGTCGCGTGCATGGGCAAGCCATTCAACGGCGGCGTCCTTGCCCGGCATCCGTTCCACTTCGGCAATGGCGGCGTCGATCCGGCCCCCGGCGATGGCCGCGCGGGCGCGTTCAACCCGGCTTTCGGGCGTCGGCGAGGGCAGGTCGTCATGCCGGATCACGAACAGTTCGCCGATCTGGCGGCCAAACCAGTCCCAGCCGGCTTCGCTTTGCGAACCACCGACCAGCTGCGGTTCGATCTTGACGAAATCCTCGCTCAGCGATGCGAGCGTGATCGGCTTTCCGCCCGCGGAAATTACCCGGTCCACCGCATTCGGCTGGCCATCGCCAAACCTTATGCGAAGCTGGTTTTCAAGGTAGCCGAGTGGCTGGCCGCGTTCCACCGCGCGGCGGGCAGCGAATGCGATCAGCAAGGCTTCGGCATGGCTCGCCTGTCCCGAAGCGGCCAGCGCCTGCTGGTTGAGTTCGGCGAGCCGCTGTTCCAACGCGGTGACCTTCATCGCGGCGGAAGCAATCGCCGCATCGGTGGCGGCCAAGTTGGCGGTTGTGGTCTGTACCGGGGTGACCAGCGGTTGGGCGGGAGGCGCGAGTGCGGGCGCGCCGGTCAGCGGGTCAAGCTTGATCCAGCCCTGCTGCCAGCCGACCCAGGCCGCGCCGCCAAGCCCGGCCAGCACCAGCGCCGCGACGGCCACCGAAAGGGCGCGACCGCCCCTGCGTGGAGCTGCCTGACTGCTCTGGTCGTACATCGTGTCCTGCATCGTGCGTTTTTCGCTTATTTGTGACCCATTGGCCACACTGTTTGGCACATCGCGCGGGCCAAGGCCAGTAGCGCCGGATCGGTGCGTTCGTCCGCAATCCGGACAGTGCGCCAACCGGCTCCCGCCAAGTCGGCAATGCGCGGGGCCAGGCACGCGAGCGCAATGGCGGAACGCGGCAGTTCCAGCCGTTCGCACTCGGCGGCAAAGTGGCGCGCGGCCTCGCCGGAATGGAACAGGGCGACCGCGCCATCCTCCAGCGCCATCGCCGCTTTGGGCGAAAGCGGAAGCGCGTGCGCCGCATAAACCACGCGCGTTTCTATCTCGACGCCGGGCGGCGGCAAGAGCGGAACATGCTCGGCCCCGGCGAGGCGCAGATAGCGGCCGGGCGCCAGGCCTTCGACCAGCGGTTGCAGCCCGCCGATGCCGGTGAAGGTGACGGTGAAAACTGCTGTCTGAGCCGCCTGCGCCGTCGCCGCGCCAACGGCGTGAACAGGTAGCTCGCGCAACGACGCGAGGGCGGGGCCGCCCAACCGGAACACATTGGCACTACCCGCCAACAGGCCCGAAAAGCCTTGCGGAGCAGGAGCTTGCCATTCGACCGGGCCGATCTCGAACAGCGGGCAGGGAACGGTTTCCAGCCCCATATCGCGCGCCGCCGCCGTGGTGGCCGCGTTTCCCGGCTCGGGCCGCAGCACGATCAGCGGGCGGGTCATCTTGCTCCGTCGAAATGCACCGTGATGCCTTCTGGTGCCTTGGCCAGAAGTTCGCGCGCCAGCGCCGTGGGCCCGCTGTCGTCACCGGCGGGAAAGCGCGCAGTCGCTTCCACCCGCATCGCGCCATCGGGGCTGAACAGCGCCGCCCGCAGGATCAGGTCTTCGCCATCCGCCGTCGTCAGCACCGCGATGGGGCTGTGGCAATTGCCGCCCAGCGCCAGCAGCAGCGCACGTTCGGCGCGGATCGCGGCATGGCTGGGGGCATGGTCGATGGCGGCCAGCATCGCGCGCAGATCCGCGCGGTCGGCGAGGCATTCGACGCCGATGGCTCCCTGAGCCGGTGCCGGCAGCCAATCATCGGCAGCCAGCGGATGGCCGACGCCGGTCTCGCCCAGCCGTTCCAGCCCGGCGGCGGCGAGCAGCGTCACGTCCGCCTCATCCGCCTGCAATTTCGCCAGCCGCGTCGCCACATTTCCGCGAAAGCCCACGATGGTCAGATCGGGCCGGGCATGCAGCATCTGCGCCGCCCGGCGCGGCGCGCTGGTGCCCACCCGCGAACCCGGCAGGATCGCCGCCACGGTTGCCGCGCCCACCAGCACATCGCGCACATCGGCGCGCGGCAGGATGGCGGCGATGGCGAAGGCTTCGGGGCGGATGGTCTCGACGTCTTTCATCGAATGGACGGCAAAGTCGATCTCGCCCGAAACGAGCCAGGCATCGAGCTCCTTGGTCCACAGCGCCTTGCCGCCGATCTCGGCCAAGGGGCGGTCCTGAATTCGATCGCCGCTGGCGGTGACGGGGACGAGTTCGATCGCGTCCTCGTTCCACCCGTGCGCGGCGCACAGACGGTCGCGGGTTTCGATCGCCTGCGCCATGGCAAGGGGCGATCGCCGTGTGCCCAGCCGCAAGGTCACGTTAGGTGTCGTTCGGGTCACGTCAGGTGCTGCTAAGGGCGTGTTCATGCGCCGCTTGCCGTAAACGGGATTATCTCTAAGGGAAAGCTCCCCATGGCGCTCATCCTCGGCATAGAATCTTCCTGCGACGAAACCGCAGTCGCGGTGGTCGACAGCGCCGGCCTGACGCTGGATGCGCGGATCGTGGCGCAGCGCATCGCCTCGCAGGATGCGGCGCATGCGCCCTATGGCGGCGTGGTCCCCGAAATCGCCGCGCGCGCGCACGCCGAAGTGATTGCGCCGATGGTTGGGGCTGTGCTCGCGGATGCTGGTCTGACGCTAGACGACATGGACGCCATTGCCGCCACGGCGGGGCCGGGACTGATCGGCGGTGTGATGGTCGGGCTGGTGACGGGCAAGGCACTGGCGATGGCGGCGGGCAAGCCGCTGATCGCGGTCAACCATCTGGAAGGCCACGCTCTTTCGCCCCGGCTGGCCGATCCATCGCTGCAATATCCCTACCTGCTGCTGCTGGTTTCGGGCGGGCATTGCCAAGTGCTGGAAGTGCGCGGGCTGGGCCAGTATCGCCGGCTGGCGACGACCATCGACGATGCACTTGGTGAAGCATTCGACAAGACTGCCAAGATCCTCGGCCTCGGTTACCCCGGAGGCCCGGCGGTGGAGCGCATGGCGCGAGAGGGCGATGCCAAAGCGGTGCGCCTACCGCGCCCGCTGGTGGGCAGCGGAGAGCCGCATTTCTCGTTCGCAGGCCTGAAAAGCGCCGTGTTGCGGGCCAAACAGGCGGGCATCCACGCCGATGCCGATATCGCTGCCTCGTTCCAGCAAGCCGCCATCGACTGCGTGGTCGACCGCACGCGCATCGCGATGAAGGCGGCGCACGGGATGACGGCGCTGGTGGTGGCCGGTGGGGTTGCTGCGAACGGCGCTTTGCGAAGCGCGCTGGAAACGCTGGCGGGCGAGGCGGGTCTGCCGTTGGTGGCACCGCCGCCACGGCTTTGCACAGATAATGCCGCGATGATTGGCTGGGCGGGCGCGGAACGCCACGCAATGGGTTATAGCGATGCCCTTGATGTGGCGGCGCGCCCGCGCTGGCCGCTCGATGCAGATGCCGCGCCGGTGCGCGGTGCGGGAGTGAAGGGATGACTGCACAGGTCGCCGTGGTGGGTGCAGGCGCATGGGGCACCGCGCTGGCGCAGATGCTGGCCAGCGATGGCCGCGATGTGTTGCTGTGGGCGCGTGAGCCAGAACTCGTCAGCGAAATCAACACGGTACACAGAAACAGTCTGTTCCTGCCAAGCGCGCAACTGCACCCCACGATCCGCGCGACGGGCGATCTGGCAGACCTTGCCGGCGTGTCGGTTCTGCTGCTGGTCACCCCGGCGCAGCACCTTTCCACCGTGCTGGCGCAAGTACCGCATGCGGGCGGCGACATCGTGCTGTGTGCCAAGGGGATCGAGGCTGGCACCGGCCGCCTGATGGCTAAAGTGGCGCGCGATGCCGCGCCCGGCGCTGCGCTGGCGGTGCTTTCCGGCCCGACGTTCGCACACGAAGTGGCGGCCGGCCTGCCTACGGCGGTGACGCTCGCCTGCGCCGGCGGAGAGGCGCAGTGGCAGCGGCTTTCGCCTGCCATCGCGCGGCCGACATTCCGGCCCTATTATTCCGACGATGTGGCAGGCGCTGAAATCGGCGGGGCGGTGAAGAATGTCCTCGCGATTGCCTGCGGCGTGGTGGAAGGATTGCGGCTGGGGCAAAACGCCCGTGCCGCGCTGATCAGCCGTGGCTTCGCAGAAATGCAGCGGTTCGGGCTGGCCGTGGGGGCACAGGCGGAAACCTTATCGGGCCTGTCGGGTTTGGGAGACCTCGTGCTCACATGCTCCTCCACATCAAGCCGCAACTTCTCGCTCGGCAAGGCGCTGGGCGAAGGGGCAAGCGCGCAGGCCGTGCTGGCCGACCGTGCGACCGTGGCCGAAGGCGCGTTCACCGCGCCGGTGCTGGCGGACCTTGCGCGTGCCAAGGGCATCTCGATGCCCATCGTCGATGCCGTGGTGGCGCTGATCGAAGGTGCCGCGCCCGCCAAGGACGTGGTTTCGGCGCTGCTCGCCCGCCCCTTGCGCGCAGAACACGCGCTTGGCTGAGACCACGGCCCTTCCCGAAAGGCCAAGTCCAGCATCGACCGCGCAAATCGCGGCCGAACAGGAAGATATCGCCGCGCTGGCGAAGGGTGGCCGTACCAATTTCTTCGGATTCCTGCTGCGCCTTGCCGCGCGCATCCCCTTTCTGTTCATCGCCGGGCGGCTTTACGGCGCGGAAGATCTGGGCCGATTTGCCTCCGCGACGATTGCGGTCGAACTTGCGGCGCAACTTTCCACGCTGGGGCAAAAGCGCGGATTGGCCCAGCAACTGGCGCGCGACGATCGGCCGGGGGCCTGCGTGGTGGCCGACGCGTTGCTGCTGTCGTGCCTCGTTTCGGCGGTCTTCGTGGCGATCTTGTATTTCTTCCCCGCGCCGATGTTTCCCAGCGGGCACTACACGCCGCTGCAACGCCTGCTGCCGCTGACCATCCTGCCGCTGGCAGTGGGCGACGTGGCGCTGGCGGCGCTTGCCTATCGCTTTGACGTGGCGACGACGGTTCGCGCCCGCGCGGTCGTGGAGCCGTGGACGCTTTCGATCGTGGCGGGAGGCATCTGGATTGCCGGTATGTGGTATGGCTGGCTGCGCGAAAGCGGGCTGATCCTCGCCTATGTCGCGTCGATCTTCGGCGCGACGTTTACGGCGCTGATCCCGCTGGTGCGCAGCTATGGCCTGCCGCGCCAGTGGTCGCCGCGCCCGGTGGACCTGTGGCGGCTGGCCAATCGCAACCTGCCGCTGGCGGGCGCCGACGCGGTGGAATGGGGCACGCGGAAGCTCGACATCTTCATCCTCGGTACGTTTGCGCCGCCTGCTGCCGTGGGCGTCTATTACGTGGCGCAACAGGTCGCTTCGCTGCCACAAAAGCTGAAGACCAGCTTCGAGCCGATTCTCGGCCCGGTCATAACGCGCAACCTGCTGGAAAAGAATTACGCCGCGATTGCCCGGCAGGTATGCCAGGTGGGCTTCTGGATCACCGCCGCGCAGGCCGGGATTGCGCTGGCGCTGGGACTGCCCGGCGAAGGCGTGATGGGTCTGGTAGGGCCGGGCTTCGTTGCAGGCACCGGCGCGCTGGGGTTGCTGCTGGCCGCCGAAGTCGTGGCGGCAACCGCCGTGGTGAGCGAGGCGGCGCTGATCTACGTTGCGCGGATGCGCAACCTGTGGATCAGCCTCGGCACGATTGCGCTGCAAGGCGTGCTGACGGTAGGGTTGATCCTTGCGGCAAAGCGGCTCGGCCTCGATCCGATGTACCAGGCGGCAGCGGCCGCCGCCGCGCTGGCGATTTCGCTGGGGCTGTCGTCGGTGCTGAAGGCTCGGCTGCTGGCGCGTATCCTGCAGCAGCCGATAAATAACTGGCGCTGGGCGCTGGTGTGGGCTGCCGCTCCGGCGGTGGTGGTCGGGTATGGCGTCAAGTTGCTGCCCGAATGGGCGGAGATCGCGCTGGGTGTTCCCGCTATCCTCGGCGTCTATGGCTACGTGATCTGGCGCAAGGGGTTC
>DAICYJ010000120.1 GCA_027311705.1 Novosphingobium sp.
CCATCCACGTCATCCCCGAACCCGGCGGAAATCCTGTCGTCACCGCCGCCTGCCGTTACCGTGTCATGCTCCGCGCCGTTGTCTGCCGGCAGACCTAACTGGTTCGGAGTGTCGCCGTCGGCATAAAGATAGTCCGCCTGCGAACCGCCCACCAGCCGGTCCTCGCCCGCGCCACCGACGAGCACGACCGCATTGTCCCCCACGCTTTCCAGCCAGTCGTTACCGTCTTCGCCGTAGGCGGCATTGCCATAATAACCGAAGCTCATGACAATGTGGTCGTTGCCGGTGCCGCCCCACGCATTGGCGTTCGTGTACATGGTGTCCGCGCCGGCTTCGCCATAAACCTTGGCGCCGTTGTTGATCACCGCATTGATCGTGTCGCTGCCCGCTCCGCCATGGATTTCCGGCGCATAGATGGCCGAGCCGATGTCGATGGTGTCGTCGCCGTCGCCGCCGTCCATGTAGCTGGTGTAGTAACCGCCGATGATATGGTCGTTGCCAGCCATGCCCAGCACGGTCGTGAATTCGGAGTATCCGCCGCTTCGGTCGCCAGCATAAAGCACGTCGTCATAATTGCTGCCCTGCAGCCAGGTCAGGTTCTCGATCCCGGTAATCTTGCCCCCGCCGATCGTCAGCGTATCCCGCGAAAGATCGAAGGTGACGCCCGATGACGCGCCGAGAAGACTGATCGACAGGTAGTCGCCATAATAGCTACCGGTCCCGCCATCGGCGCTGTCGCCGTATCCGATGTAAAAATGGTCCGAACCATCCCCGCCGACCAGCGCATCGCGTTCGGCGCCGGTGTCGGTGGAAATGCCCCGGCCGAAATATTGCCCGAAGCCAGCGGCCGCATCGGCAGAAGCCAGCGAATCGTCCCCCGCGCCGCCGGTGATCTTGTCCGCCCCGGCACCCCCCGTGATCAGGTCGTTGCCATCCCCGCCGCTCAGGTTGTCGTTGCCGCCGTTCCCGTCGACCGTGTCGGCTTCGCTGGTGCCGGCAAAGATGTCGGCCTTTGCCGATCCCGTGAAAGTCGCCATCCCCGCCCAGTCCCCGTTTAACCTTGTTGGTGTGTACGTATCGATAAATTCGGCCGTTTGGAACCCGATGCCGATAAACCAGACAGATTGGCTTGAAATCTTCGTGCAGGCATTCGTTGCGCATTCAGGCAGGCCGAGGCACAAGCCGCAGCGATGCTCCGCCGCCCGCTTGCGCTGTTTTTCGCCTTCGCCCTCGCCGGCTGCGCCGCGCAGCCTGCTCGACTCGCCAGTGTCCCCAAGCCCGACTGGGCATTCCAGCAAAGCGACCTCGCTCCCGATCCCGCCTTCCGGTTCGGCAAGCTCGACAACGGCATGCGCTTCATCATCCGGCACAATGCCACGCCGCCGGGCACCGCTTCGGTCCGGCTCGATATCGCCGCCGGCTCGCTCGACGAGCGCGAGGACGAGCGCGGCTTTGCCCATTTCGTCGAGCACATGGCCTTCAACGGCAGCACCCATGTGCCCGAAGGCGAGATGGTGAAAGTGCTCGAACGCGCCGGACTGTCGTTCGGCGCGGATACCAACGCGCAAACCAGCTTCGACCAGACGCTGTACCAGCTCGATCTGCCGCGAAACGATCCCGCCCTGCTCGATACCGCGCTTATGCTGCTGCGCGAAACGGCGGGTGAACTCGCCTTCGATCCCCAAGCGGTGGCGCGCGAAAAAGGCGTCGTCCTGTCCGAACTGCGCGACGGGCAGGGCTATGCGCTCGATAACCTCAAGGACCAGATCGCCTTCCTCTATCCCAAAGCGACGTACCCCCGCCGCCTGCCCATCGGCACGGCGGCAACGGTCGGCGGCGCATCGGCTGCAGCGCTCAAGGCATTCTGGGCGCGCGAATATGTGCCCGCCAAAGCCACGCTGGTCGTCGTGGGCGATTTCGACGCGGACACGGTCGAACAAGCCATCCGCGCCCGCTTCGCCGATTGGCAGCCCGCCCCTCCCGCACCACGCCCCGGCGAAGGCAAAGTGCTGCCCCGGCAAAAGGGCAAGACCGACGTTTGGATCGATCCCGCACTGTCCGAACGCATCACCGCCTCGCGCCACGGCCCGTGGCATGATGAGCCGGACACCGTCGCCGTCCGCCGCGTGAAGTTGCTGCGCCAGATCGGCTATGGCGTGGTCAACCGCCGGTTTCTGCGTATGAGCCGCGCGGTGTCGCCGCCATTTCGCGGTGCCGGCCTTGGCACCAGCGACGTGTTCAAGATCGGCCGCACCACCAACCTCGTCGTCGACGTGCCCGATCGCCAGTGGCGCAAGGGGCTGGTCGCCGCCACGCTCGCCTACAGGCAGGCGCTGATACAGGGCTTCACCGATGCCGAAGTGGCCGAACAGGTCGCCAACATCCGCACCGGCATCGAAAATGCGGCCGCGGGGGCGGATACGCGTGGCAATGGCGCGCTGGTCGCCGCTGCGCTGGCGCTGGTGCGCGACGATGTGGTGCCCACCCATCCGCAAGGCGCGCTTGCTCGCTTCACCGCCTTCGCCCCGTCGATCACCCCCGCCGCCGTGCTCGCCGCGCTGAAGGACGATGCGCTGCCACTCTCCGATCCACTGATCCGCTTTCAGGGCCGCACTCCGCCCGAAGGCGGCGCGCGCGCCATCCGCGGGGCGTGGAACGAAGCGATGCAGGCCTCGCCCACCGCCACCGTGCAGCCGGTCAGCGGCACCTTTGCCTACACCGATTTCGGCCCAGCGGGCACGGTCGTGGCCGACAAGGTGGAGCCAGCCTTCGGCATCCGCCAGGTGCGTTTCGCCAACGGTGTCCGCCTGAACCTGCGCCGCACCGATCTGGAGCGGGACCGGGTGCAGGTGCGCCTCACCGTCGATGGCGGCGAACTGCTGGAAACGAAGGACGATCCGCTCGCGGTCGAGATGTCCGGGATGCTGGCGGCGGGCGGCCTTGGCAAGCACAGTCAGGACGATCTGCAAACGCTGCTCGCCGGCCGCTCGGTCACCAACACCATCTCCGCCAGCGGCGATGGCTTCGTCGCCGGGGTCACCACCACCCCGCGCGATCTGGAACTGCAACTGCAATTGCTCGCCGCCACAATCAGCGATCCGGGCTACCGGCCAGAGGCGGAGGAACTGTTCCGCCAGAACATGTCCAACTATTTCGCCCGCCTGCGCGCCACGCCCGGCACCGCTTTGGCCAACACGATGGGCGGCATCCTCAGCGACAACGACCCCCGCTTTACCCTGCAGGCCCCCGCCGATTACCAGCACCTTTCGTTCGCCAAGCTGAAGTCCGCGATTGGCGACCGGTTGGCCAACGGCGCGATCGAGATTGGCATGGTCGGCGAAATCGACGAGGCGCGTGCCATCGCGCTCGTCGCCGCCACGTTCGGCGCGCTCCCGCCGCGCGAGGCCGATTTCCGACCCTATGCCGAAGCGCGCAGCCGCAGTTTCACCACCACGCGCGGCCTGCAAGTGATCCGCCACAGCGGAGAAAAGAACCAGGCCATCGTCCGCATCGTCTGGCCCACGACCGACGACAGTGAACCGCAGGCGACGATGGCGATGGAATTGCTGCAGGAGGTAGCCGGGGTCGAAGTGCTCGACACTGTGCGCGAACGGCTGGGCAAATCCTATTCCCCCGGCGCGTCATCCTCGATGTCGCGCATCTGGCGCGGCTGGGGCACTTTCGCGCTGCAGGCCTCGGTCGATGTGGCGGATGTGGCCGCCACGCGCGCCGCCTTGATGGATACCGTGCGCGATCTCGCCGCAAGGCCGGTCGATGCCGACGTGCTGCAACGCGCCCGCGCCCCGATGCTCGATCGCATCGACAACATGCTGAAAACCAACGGCGGCTGGCTGGCCCTCGCCGAACGCGCCCAATCCCGCCCAGACCGCCTCGCCCGTGCCCAATCTGCGCGCAAGCGGCTGGCCACGCTCACCCCGGCCGACGTGCAGGCAATGGCCAAACGCTACCTCGCCACCGATGGCGCTTTGCAGATCGTGGTGCTGCCCGATGGGGTGGAGCAACCTGGCAGCTAAGCGGAGCGGCAGGAAAGTCGTGGACAGCGGCCATCAGACGCCGAGCCACTCCAACCCACCCGGAAGCTCCTCCGCAGCGAAGTCGAGTTGCAGGACACGGCGGCGAACTGGCATAGTGGCAGCTTCCGATGAGTGCAGGATCAGGGTCGAATAGGCCCATACGTCTCCAGCATCTGCGAGGCAGGTGTAGGTGCCGCACTCGCGTACAACGCCGTCAATCGCATCGACAGAAACGCGACCATGCCTATGCGAACCAGGCGCTATCAGAAGTGGGGCATTGGTGGCTGGAACGTCGTCCAAATGGATGCGCAACGTCACCATACGCGACAGCAACTCAAAGGGCGGAGCGACGTGCTGCAGCCCTTGCTTGATCGTCCATGGCCCTAAGCCTTGAACCTCATAGCGCTGTTTTACGCAAATGGTGCGATCTTGGTGCCAAGCCAGCGCCCAATTGATGCCGGCGGTCTTGTCAAACAGGACAGCCCGGACTGGTCGGCTACTTGCGCCGAGACTACCGGCAGCAATCGCCCCAATGGCACCATGCGATCCGAGGAACGGGGTCAGCGATGCAACCCCTCTGATGCGGATGCCAGCTTGATCTGCCGGGAGGTGGGCCAATGCTACCCTTAGAGCCGCGAGATCGCTGGCCACGGCACCGTGCAGGCGTTCCGCACCGTGACTTCTCAGATTTAGAATGGTGGCCGTTGTGGACATACCCCAGCATCGGTAAACTCGGCGTTCTTGTTGAACAACGTCTGTTTCTTTGTCGTGTCCGGAAAGGCAGGTTTAGGGTCAAATTGCGACTAGCTGACGCTTCACCTCACGACAGAATCAGTCCGCTCCCCGCACTGTTCCCAAAGCCCCGCCCGTCCCGAACGCAGCCAAGGCATGCAAAAAACGCCTTAAACCAAAGCCCCATGCACTGGCGCTTCCAGCGTAAACCGCACGCCATCTGGCGCGAAATCCAGCGTGGCCTTGCCGCGAAAGTCGGAGGCCAGCACCCGCTCCACCAGCCTTGAGCCAAACCCACGCCGCGCCGGCGGGGTCACCGGTGGTCCGTCACATTCCTGCCAGTGGAACCGAAACACCGGCTCCACGCCACCGGTGATCTCCCACTTGATGTGAACCCTGCCGACCGGCTCGGACAGCGCGCCGTATTTCAGCGCGTTGGTCGCCAGTTCGTGCGCGGCCAGTGCCAGGGACAGCGCCTGCCTGGGATTGAGCGCAACCATCGGGCCCGCGACCACCACGCTTTCGGGCCGCATCAGCACCGGGCGCACCGCGCGCATCACGATCTCGCCCACTTGCGCCTGCTCGCCCTCCTCGTTCAGCAGCAGATCGTGCGCTGCGCCCATCGCTACCAGCCGCTGCTGCAGCCGCTGCCGCACTTCCTCGCGCGGGATATCGCCGGCAAAGCTCTGGTTGGCGATGGCCTGGAACACGGTCAGCGCGTTCTTGATGCGGTGGCCCAATTCCTGATTGGCGATGCGCAGCTTCTGTTCGGCGCGCACTTTGCCGGTCGTCTCGACCACTGTGTCGAGCACGCCGTGAACGGTGCCATCCACATCGCGGATCGGGCTGTAGCAGAACGTGAAGAACGCCTCTTCCATCCCTTTGCCGCGATCGACCATCAAGGGCATATCCTCGATGAACGTCGCCTCGCCTTGCATGGCGCTCTGAGCAATGCCTTCCAGCTCGGCCCATGCCTCGGCCCAGACCTGTCGCACCGAGCCGCCGATCACGTTCGGCTTGTCGCCCGCCAGCGGCAAATAGGCCGCATTGGGAATGCTGATCAGGTCCTGACCCCAGAAGATGCATTTGGGAAACTGCGAACTGAGCGTCAGCGCCACGGTCGTCTTCAGCGTCGGCGGCCAGTCTTGCGGCGGCCCGATCGAGGTATCGCTCCAGTTATGGCGGGCGATCGCTTCACCCATTGGACCTGCACCCTCAAGGAAACTCAGCACACCAGATTTCCCCCGTTGGTCCTCATCGCCACCACCGTTCCAAGGGGTCGCATCGCCCGAAACCGTGTGTTCCGCAGAAAGTTCCCATCCGCCGCGCCCATTTCACCTATTACCGGACCTCAAGAAAGCCGTTGCCGCCGACCGACTACAGCGGCGACAATGTGCCGTGTCCTACAGGGCCGGTGCATGCTAGCACGGTCGGATGCTGCCCCTTTCGCTCCGCCCGAACCGCCATCCGGCCGAGGGCTGGCCGGGGTTGACACTTTTTTCCCTGAACCGTGTCAACTTCGTCAACTTGCCCTTTTGGGACCATCGGGGCATAGGCTCGGGCGATTCCCCAGTTCGCACAAAGGCCCGCCGCCCATGAAAGTCCGCGTTCACGTAAGCCTGAAGAACGGCGTGCTCGATCCCCAGGGCCGCGCCATCCATCACGCGCTCGAAGGACTGGGCTTTGCCGGGGTCAACGATGTGCGCGCCGGCCGTCTGATCGAACTCGATGTGGCCGACGCCACCAGCGACGCCGCGCTCGACGAGATGTGCCGCAAGCTGCTGGCCAACATGGTCATCGAAAACTACCGGATCGAGAAGGTGGCCGCCTGATGGCTTTTTCCGCTGCGGTCATCACCTTTCCCGGATCAAACTGCGATCGCGACATGGCCGTGGCGATCGAGCAGATCTGCGGCGGCACGGTCCAGCGCGTGTGGCACGGCGATGCCGGCCTGCCCGATGGCCTCGATTTCATCGCGCTGCCCGGCGGCTTTTCCTATGGCGATTACCTGCGCTCCGGCGCGATGGCGGCCCGCTCGCCGGTGATGCAGGCGGTGATCGCCGCTGCGGCGCGCGGCGTGGCCGTGCTCGGCGTGTGCAACGGCTTTCAGGTACTTACCGAAGCGGGCCTGCTGCCCGGCGCGCTGATGCGCAATGCCGGCATCCGCTTCGTCTGCCGCGAAGTGCCGCTGGTGGTCGAAAACAACCAGTCGTTGTTCACCGCAGGCTATCAGGCCGGCCAGACCATTTCGATCCCGGTCGCGCACCACGATGGCAACTACTTCGCCGATGAGGCAACGCTCGATCGCCTTGAAGGCGAAGGCCGCGTCGCGTTCCGCTATGCCGAACCGGTCAACGGTTCGCAGCGCGATATCGCGGGCGTGCTCAACGAGGCTGGCAACGTGCTGGGCATGATGCCCCATCCCGAACGCATGATCGAAGCCGCACAGGGTGGTTCGGACGGGCGTACGCTGTTCGAAAGCGTGCTGAACGGATTGAACGTCAGCGCGTAATTACGCGGCACCGCGCTCCTCGTAGGCGTCCTGTCTGAACAGCCCCAACGCTTCGGCGGGGATCATCGGCCGGCCGAAGAAGTATCCCTGGATTTTCTTGCACCCCAGCCGGCGGATGGTTTCGAGTTCGATCTCGGATTCCACGCCCTCGGCGGTGGTCGACATTTCCAGTGCATCGGCCATCGCAACCACGGCGCGGATGATGGCCAGGCTTTCCGGGTTGTCGCGCGCCGCGCCCTGCACAAAGCTGCGATCGACTTTGATCGTCGAGAACCGCAGCTTGCGCAGATAGCCCAGCGACGAATACCCGGTGCCGAAATCGTCGAGCGCCACACCGCAACCCAGCGACATGATGCGTTCCAAAGTCATCTGCGCGGTGGTCCCGTCGCGCACGAAGATGCTTTCGGTTACCTCGATTTCCAGCCGGTGCGGCGGCAAACCGCTGGCCGACAGCGCGCTGACCACCGTCTCGGCGAAATAGGGATCGAGCAGCTGCTCGCCCGAAACGTTGACCGCAACCTTGATGTGCACCGGCCAGCGCATGGCTTCGAGGCAGGCCGTCCGCAGCACCCATTCGCCGATCGGCACGATCAGGCGAGTGTCCTCGGCGAGCGGGATGAATCTCACCGGGCTGATCGGCCCGTGGTCAGCGCTGTTCCAGCGCAGCAGCGCTTCAAAGCTGACCACCTCCTCGCTGTCCACATCCACCACCGGTTGGTACATCAGCGAAAATTCGTTGCGTTCCAGCGCCCGGCGCAGCGCGAATTCCAGCTTGCGCCGCTCTTCGGCGTGGGCGTGGAGCGATGGCTCGTACTCGCAATGCTGACCCCCGCCCTCGTCCTTGGAACGGTAGAGCGCCAGGTCCGCATTGCGCATCAGCGTTTCCACCGTCGAACCATCGCGCGGCCCGATGGCGGAACCGACGCTCGCACCGACATAGAGTGTATGGTGATCCACTTCGTAGGGGTGCGACAGCGCGTCGATCACCGCCTGCGCCATGGCATGCACCCGCCCGCTGTCGTTCACGTCCTGCAGCACGATGGCGAATTCGTCGCCGCCCAGCCGTCCGCACAGGTCGCTGCCGCTCATCAGCGACGTCAGCCGTTCCGAAACCCGCGCCAGCAACTTGTCGCCCACAAGATGGCCCAGCGTATCGTTGACCGCCTTGAACCGGTCGAGATCGATCATCAAAAACGCGCAGCGCGTGCGCCACTGTTCCGCGGCGCACATTGCCGCGCCCAGCGTTTCGGTCAGCATCATGCGGTTGGGCAGCCCGGTCAGCGTGTCATACCGGGCAAGGTAGGCGATCTTGTCCGCACTTTCGCGCTGCTCGGTCACATCCGAACCGACGCCACGGAAGCCCACAAAATTGTTGTTGTCGTCGACTTTGGGAGAGGCAGAGAGTTCCCACCAGCGATGGTTGCCGTGCAGCGTCACGCGCACCAGCAGGTTGGCGAAGCTTTCGCGGCGCTTCAGCTTTTCAGCCAGATCGTGGAGCGAGGAATGGAAATGCCCGGTTTCCCACGATGGCCCGGCGATCAGCTGGATCAGCGGCTTGCCGTCCACGTCCTCGGGGTCTTCCCCCAGTGCAAAGGCAAATCGCGGGCTCACCGAACGGGCGCGGCGCGAGGTGTCGATCTGCCACAGCCAGTCGGCCTCGTGCTCCTCGAATTCGCGCAGCAACAGCGACACCACTTCAGCTTTTTCGGCGATGCCGGCTTCGGCCACCTTGCTGCCCAGAAATACGCGCGCCGCCTCGACACTGCCGATCGAGACAATGATCACGAACGTGCAGGCCACCGCCGCCGCCGTCCAGTCGCCATACCAGATAAACGTGGCGATCCCGGATAAGCCGACGATGGCGCTGAACAGCACGGTGCCCAATGGCACGGCCGCGAACGCCACGGCCATCCCGGTCATCAGCATGGTCATGATCGTCCACAGTACCAGGCGCTGCGAATCGCTGGCGAAGTGCGACATCGCCAGCATCGGGATCGTCCATACCAGGCCGGTGAGCGCCGTACTGATGGTTTGATAGTGGATTTCCTGCCGCGACATGCGCCGGCGGTCGGCGTCTTCGAGGCTCTTGTCGAAGCGCGCGCCATAGATCAGCACGCCCACCAGCAGCGCCGCCCAGCCGATCAGGATGAAGATACTCACGGCCGAACGCAGCGTTTGCAGCACCAGCAGCGCCGACATTCCATGCGCCAGCATGCGCGCGCCAGTCAGCTTGGCGAGGCTGGAGTATTGCAGCCCGCGCAAGCGCCCCCAATCACCGTCTGCTGGATCGGTGAGACCCAGAACGGCGAGCGCCGGCAGTTTGCGCGGCAAGGCGGAGGCAGTGGTATCGGGCGATCTTGTCACGCCTTACGGATACGCGCCAAACCTTGCCCAAAGGTAAGCGGTTGGTGGTAGGCGAAAAATTCCGTACCGGGTTCGCCCGCACCTCAGATCATGCAAGCATCTCAAATATAGCCGTATTTTCAGAAAGATCCCGGCGCGGCCAGATCGGACGGTCGCGCCGGGCAATGTGCACTCAGGCCAGCGCCTTCTTGGCGTTGCACGCAGCAACGACCGTGGCCGGATCGAAGTAATAAGGCCGGATCTCGCACACCTTGCCGTCGCGGAAACGGAAGACTTCGCACAAATGCGCCGGTGCCAGCGCGGGATCGGCAAAGCGGAACGACAGGATGGTGACCACATGATCCTTGCCGGGACAATGCTCGACCACGTCGAGCCCGGCCACGTCCATCATGCCCATCACCTTGGTGAACAGTTGGTGCAGCGCGTTCTTGCCGCGATAGACGCCTTCGAACGGCAGACCATCGGCTTCGGTGACGAAGAAATCGTCTGTCAGCATGTCTGCCGCCTTGTCCCAATCGCCAACGCCGGTCAGGGAATAAAGGTCTTCGACATACTTCAGCATCTGGTCGGGGGTCATGGCGCGGGGTTCCTCTCGGTTTGATTGCGCCGACTTTCGTCCCGAACGCGCCACCATTCCACCTAGCGATATGGCTAGCGCGTGCGATTGCGGAGCACGCTGTAGGAACCACGACACAAGAACAGGGCATCGAGAGGACAGGAACACATGGCTGGACCACGGCTTTCGGGCAAGATCGCACTCGTTACGGGCGGTGCATCGGGCCTTGGCGCGGCCATCGCGCGCGCCTTCGTGGACGAAGGGGCCGAAGTGGTGATCGCGGACATCGACGAAGCCGCAGGGCAGGCGCTTGCGGACGAACTCGGCTCGGCCCGTTTCGTCCCCCTCGACGTGACGCAGGAAGCGCAGTGGCAGGCGGCGGTGGCCGGGCTGGAGCGGCTTGACGTTCTGGTCAACAATGCCGGCATCACCACGCTGGGATCGATCGAGGAGGTGACTCTGGCGCAGTTGCGACACGAACTGGATATCGACGTCGGCGGCGTGTTCCTTGGCACCCAGGCCGCCATTCCGCTGATGAAGGCCGGCGGCGGCTCAATCATCAACATGTCGTCGCTTTCGGGCGTGCGCGCCGCCTCGTACCTTGTGGCCTACAACGCGGCGAAAGCGGCGGTAACGCTGATGACCAAATCGTGCGCGCTGCACTTTGCCGAAAAAGGCTATCCCATTCGCTGCAACTCGATTCATCCGGGGGCAATCCACACCCCGATCATCGACAAGGTGCTAGCCCAGTCCGACGATCCCAAAGCCTTGTACAAAAGCTTCGTGGACGTTCACCCGATCGGCCGGCTGGGCAAGCCGGAGGAAATCGCGGCGATGGCGGTCTATCTCGCCAGCGACGAATCGGGCTTCACCACCGGCGCGGAATTCCGTGTCGATGGCGGTGCCTCGATATGAGCCTGTCGCTTCCCGTTCGCCAGATCGCCTATTTCTGCGCCGACGTGCGCACAGCCGCGCGGGCGCACCATGCTGCGTTCGGCTCCGGACCCTACTTCGTCGCCGACAACGTGCCTCTGGCCCGCGCTGTGCACCGCGGGGTCGAACGCCCGCTCGATCACTCGTCGGCCTATGGCCAGTGGGGCGCCGTGATGATCGAGTTCGTGCAGCAGAACAATCCCGGCCCCTCGCCCTTCCATGACATCTATCCCGAAGGCTCGGGCCGGTTCGGTATCCACCACGTGGCGCTGTTCGTCGATGACGTGGACGCGGCGCTGGCCGGGTTCGAGGCGCGTGGCTGCCCCACCGCCCTGCGCGCGGAAATGAACGACGGCTTCGTGTTTGGCTTTGCCGATACCACCGCCACGCTCGGCCATATGACCGAACTTTACGCCCCGGTCGAAACGCTGACCGGCTTCTATGCTCTGGTCTCGCAGGCCGCGAAGGATTATCGCGGCGGCGAGATCATCACCACCATCGCATTTTCCTGAAGGACCGACCGTGAGCGAAAGCTGGCATTCCGTTGTTACCGAATCCGATTTCCCCGCCGAGGGCAAGCTCGCCGCCAAGCTGGCCGGCTGGTACGTGCTCGTCGCCAAGACCGACGATGGCTTTCGTGCGGTCAACGATCGCTGCACCCACCAAGCCGCCCTGCTTTCGGGCGGCCGCATCCGGCGCGGTGCGGTGATGTGCCCGCTGCACGGCGCGCGCTTTGAAATGGCCACCGGAAAATGCATTGGTGCCGCCTACAAGGACTTGCGCAATTTCCCGGTGCGGATCGAAAGCGGCGTGATCGAAGTGTCGCTGCCCGATGAAGCGCCCGGCATGGAAGAACTTCCGGTCGTTCTCTAAAAGCGCAGGTTCGCAGGCGCGGCCGACCCGATAGTCTGCACCCCAGACAACCACTGGGAGAGTGCACGATGTCGTTTACCGGCCCCGCCGAGGATCGCCTTGCGATCCGCGAACTGCTTGAAACTTATGCCGACGCCGTTGCGCGCTGCGACGCGGACGATTGGGCAGGCACCTGGGCGGAAGACGCCGAATGGTCGCTGCCCGATTATCCCGAAATCGGAACCACTAAAGGTCGCCCCGCGATCAGGGCGATGTGGGTGGAAGCGATGAAGTACTATCCGAACATGAACTTCCAGGCGTGGCCCGGCTCGATTGAAGTGGACGGCGATACCGCCACGATGCGCTCCTACACTTCCGAGGTCTATGATCAGGAAGGCGTGACGAAGCGCGATCAGGGCGTTTACGAAGATCGCTGCATCAAGATCGAAGGCCGCTGGTTCTTCAACAAGCGCGTGTTCCGCAACGTCCACCGTCAGCACGGCCCCAAGGGCGTCTGAACCAACGGCACGATTGCAGGATGAAAGGGGGCGGGTCCGCAAGGGTCCGCCCTTTTTCGCGGGCGCATTCGGCAACGAAAAAAGGCGGAGCCGAAGCCCCGCCCTTTCCCTGTGTAGTTGCGGAAAGCCGCTCGATCAGAAGCGCTTGGTCACCGTAACCTGCACGGTGCGCGGCACGTTGCCGAAACCGAGCTGGTCGGCATGGATGCCCGCCGCTGTGCCAGTGCCGCCGCCGGTCGAAGGACCATCGACAACGCCGCTGACGTAGAACTTGTTGGTCAGGTTCTTGCCGATGAGGGCAAGCTGCCAGTTGTCGTCTTCTGCACCGAAGCGGATGCCCGCATCGATCGTGGCGAAGCTGCCCTGCAGCGAATCGGGGTTGCCGAAACCCGAAGCAAGGTACTTGTCGCTATAACGCATGTCGGCGTTGAACCCGACCTTCAGGCCGTTGCCTACCGGCGTATCGTAACCGATGCCGAAGTTGCCGGTCCATTCGGGAGCGACCGACAGCGGGCGTCCGTTCAGGTTCTGGCGCAGGCCAACACCGACCACGGTGTTGCAGCCTTGAGCCGGCGTCTGGCCGGCATAGCAGGGCGCCTGCGGGAAGTTGATATACTGCGCCTTGGTGTAGTTGATCGAACCGTGCACGTTCAGGCCATCGAGCGAGCGCGGGGCGAATTCGAACTCGGCTTCCACGCCCTTGGTGCGGGCATCGGCGGTCAGCGTCTGGAACGCGAAGATCGGCGAGTTGAAGAAGTCGACCTGAAGATCACCATACTTGTACGAGAAGGCGGTCAGGTTCAGGCGCAGCTGGTTGTCGAGAACGGTCGACTTGATGCCGACCTCGAAGCCGCGAGCCTTTTCGGGGTTGAACGTGAGATCCGCCAGCGGATCGGCCGAAAACTTCGAGTTGATGCCGCCGTTCGAGAAACCGCCCGACTTGTAGGCCGTCTTGTAAGCACCATAGACCAGCAGGCCGCGCTGCGGCTTCCAGGTGATGGTGGCTTCCGGCGACCAGTCATCGAACGTCTGGTTCGCGGTGATTTCACCAAGGCCGTCCGGGTCCAGCTTGTCGCGGAAGATGGTCTGCACGCCGACATTGTTATACGGCTGGGTAAAGTAGCTGTCCTTGGTTTCGTGCGTATAGCGCACGCCACCAGCCACTTCGATGGTCGGGATCACCGCCCACGTCACCTGGCCGAACAAGGCTTGGGTTTTGCCGTCGGTGAAGCTGTTCTTGGTTGTGGCGAGGAAGCGGTTCGTTGCCGAAACCGTGTCGTCGCGAAGACCGGCGAACATGATGTACTGTTCGTAATCACGCTTGGTCTTCTGGAACAGACCGCCGACCATCAGGTTGATCGGGCCATCGAACGAGGTCTGCACGCGCAGTTCCTGTGAGAACGACTTCCACGTCGAGTTTTCGGTGGCCCAGGTGCCGGTGTTGCTGCTCTGAAAATCGCAGGCGCAGGCCCAGCGGTTGTTGTTGGTGTTGTAGTTTGTGACCGAGCTGATCGTCACGTCGCCCAGATCGTAGGTGACGTTGCCGTTGAAGGCATACGACCGATACCGGTTGTAGAGCGCGCCGTCAGACTTCGAGAACGGGAAGTTCTTGGCGATGTCGGCCGGAATGTTGTTCTGGTGCGTCACGAAATCGTTGCCGCAGGCATAGCCCGTCAGCTGGCTTTTGCCCGAAGGCAGGCCGCAGTTGTAGGCGACGTAGTTCCACGAGCTGTTGTTGACCGTGCTGTAGTCGTAGGCGCCCTTCAGCGTCACGGTCAGCTTTTCGGTGGGCGTGTACTTCAGCGTCAGGCGGCCGAGCAGTTCTTCCTCGCCCGGCGCAGTGCTGGCGGCAGGCTTTGCCACGCTGCCCAGCGGATTGCCCGCTCCACCGGCCAGAAGGTCCTGGATGTCGACGGTGGTGTACGTGCGGTCGACCGAGACGTTGTCGTAGTAGCCGCGATCCATCTTCGATCCGCGCACGGCAAGGCGCACGCCGAAGGTGTCGCTCAGCGGAACCGAGGCGATGAATTCGCCCTGGTACTGATGCGCCTTGAATTCATAGCCGGCCTTGGCGACGAATTCGCGCTCCGAACCCGGATCGTTGGTGGTCAGCGAGATCACGCCGGCAGTGGCGTTCTTGCCGAAGAACAGCGCCTGCGGACCCTTGAGCACTTCCACGCGCTTCAGGTCGAAGAAGCCTTCCTGAATGATGCGGCCCTGCCCGTAATAGGCTCCGTCGACAACAACCGCGACCGACTGTTCGATGCCGATCGAGGTGGACGACGAACCGATGCCGCGCATGGTCAGCTGCGCGCCCGAACCGTTGGAAGCGCGGCCGACGCTGAGGTTCGGCGTGGCTGCGGCAATCTTTTCGATGCTGGTGATGTCGCGCTGCACGATCATCTTTTCCGAGATCGCGGTAACCGAGACCGGAATGGACTGTGAGCTTTCCTCGCGCTTGCGCGCCGTCACGATGATCTCTTCGAGGCCACCGGCGGCAGCCGTTTCGCCGGCCTGATCCGCTGCCTGCGCGTATGCTACGTTGGCGCCGCCCAGCAGGCTGGACGCAAGCAACAGGCCCTTCATGGTATTTCTCATCGGTTATCCTCCCAGATATCTAATGTGCGCCCCTATCGCGGGCCACATCCAAACTCCCCTGCCGTTAGGGTTAGACTGTCCTTTTCGACAGGTGAGCTGACCGTTCCGGAGCTGCACCGCATATAATAGAGAGGAATCCTATGACCATCAATCGGTTCTGGCAGCTCGACAGCCACCCCCAAGGCAATGATTTTGCTGCAGCATTGAGCATGCAGCATGAAACCTTGTCCCCTCTGGCCGAAGGCGAAGTGCGCGTCGCCGCGCATTACCTTTCAATGGATGCCGGCACCCGCATGTGGATGACCCCGCGCACCGATGGCTACCAGCCGCCGCTGCCGCTGGGCAGCAAGATGGTCGGCCTCGTGCTCGGCCCGGTCACCGAAAGCCGCGACCCTGCCTTTCCCGTCGGCGCGATGGTGCGCGGGTTCGGGCAGTGGGCGGAATTCACCACGGTCGTGCCCGCGCTGTCCGGCCTTGAAGTGGTAGACCCCACGGTCGCCGACCCGCGTGAACACTTCGGCGCGCTGGGCATGAATGCGTGGACCGCCTATGTCGGTGTGCACGAAGTGGCGGCAGTGAAGCCCGGCGAATGGATCGCGGTTTCCGCAGCCGCCGGTGCAACCGGCAGCCTCGCCTGCCAGGTCGCAAAAAACCTCGGCGCGCATGTGATCGGCATTGCCGGCGGACCGGACAAATGTCGCTTCCTCACCGAAGATCTCGGCGTCGATATGGCGATCGACTATAAGGCCGACAATGTCGCCGCGCTCCTCGCCACGGTGCCCGGCGGCGTGAACGCCTATTTCGACAACGTCGGCGGCCCGATCCTCGATGCCGTGCTGCCCAACATGGCGCACTATGGCCGTGTTGCGGTGTGCGGCATGGTCGCCGCCTATGACAGCGACGTGGCGCTGCCCGGCCCCGCGCGCTTCGATCAGGTGCTGATGCGCCGCCTCCGCATCGAAGGCTTTTTCATTCCCGATTTCCTCCATCGCGGCGCGGAATTCATGCCCGTGCTGCGCCAGTGGCTGGACGAAGGAAAGCTCGCGATGCGCTTCGATGAAACCGAAGGTCTCGAAAACGTGCTCGTCGCCTATGACCGAATGCTGTCGGGCAAGGCCACCGGCAAAGTCATCGTCAAGGTCGCCTGATGCCGATCATCCGCCACCGCGCGCCGTTGCAGGTGCTCGTCGCCGTGCGCGGCCATCCGTTTGATCGCACTGCGTTCGACGCGGTGTTCCAAAGCATGGACGGCATCGCCGCGACAATGGTCGATCAGCCCGCCGCTGCCCTGCTGATGAACCCCGAAGGCATGCGCGAATTCGATGCGCTGGTGCTTTACGACATGCCCGGCCTCGATTTCGAAGCCCCCGAAAACGCACCCAATTATCGCGACCCTTCTCCGGAACTCAAAGCCGGTTTCCGCGCGCTGCTGGAACAGGGCAAGGGCGTGGTCGCGCTGCACCATGCGCTGGCCGGTTGGCCTACTTGGACTGAATACCATGAATGGCTCGGCGGGCAGTTCCTCTACCACCCGGGCGCAGTGCGCGGCGTGGAAATGCTCGACAGCGGCTATTGCCATGATGTGACGCACGACGTGACCGTGCTGGTCGATCATCCGGTCACCACCGGGCTGCCCGAGCGGTTCACGCTCACCGACGAGCTTTATCTGGGCGAAGTGTTCGCCGACGATGTCACGCCCTTGCTCGCCTCGTCCGCAACGTTCGACCGCGACCATTTCTGGTCGGCGGACCTCGCCCTGCGCGGCCAGATGTACAGCCGCGAAGGCTGGGACCATCCGCCCGCCTCAAACCTCATCGGCTGGACCAAACAGGCGCTGCACAGCCGCCTTGTCTACCTCCAGCCCGGCGATGGGCCTGCGACTTACGAGAACGCGCACTACCGCCGCCTGGTCGAAAACGCGATCCGCTGGGTCGCGGCCTGAAGTGAAGGGCCACCCCTAACCCCTCCCGCCTGCGGGTGGGGCTGGGGGTGGGCCTTCCGCTGATCAATCAAACCGCCGTCATGCCCCCGTCGACCACGAATTCCGCACCCGTGACGTACTTGGCCTCATCCGATGCAAGGAACAGGTTCACGTTGGCGATGTCGTCGGGCTCGCCCATGCAGCCCATCGGCACCGCGCCCAGCACGGCGTCATAATTGGCGGCATTGTCTGCCATTGCAACGTCCTGGATGTTGGTCAGGATCATGCCGGGGTGAACCGAATTGATGCGGATGCCTTCCTTGGCGGTCTCGACCGCGATGGCCTTTGAAAACAGCCGCACGCCGCCCTTGGATGCAGCATAGGCGCCACATGCCGGCACGCCCACCAGGCCTGCGGTGGACGAAATGTTGATGATCGAGCCCTTGGTTGCGGTCTTGCGCATCAGCACTACCGCGCGCTTGGTGCCGTGAAACACACTGTCGAGGTTCACGCTGTTCTGCAGCGTCCAGTCGGCAAACGTCATAGCTTCGATGGTGCGCAGCACGGCAATGCCGGCGTTGACCAGCACGTCCAGCTTGCCGTCCTTGGCCTCGATGGTGGCGAACACCGCGTCCCAATCTGCTTCGTTGGTCACATCATGCCCCAGCGCTTCTGCCTGACCGCCGGCGGCACGGATTGCAGCGGCACAGGCCTCTGCCCCGGCGGCATCGCGGTCGGTCACCCACACTTTGGCACCTTCGGCGGCAAAACGCAGTGCCGTCGCGCTCCCCAGACCGGGAACCGAAGCCGCGCCGGTAACGAGCGCAATTTTGCCTTCAAGACGTCCCATGCCATGCTCTCCAAATTGAAAAATCGGTCAAAAAAAAGGGGCAGGGCGCGAACCCTGCCCCCATAGGGTGGAAGTATTTAAGCGATCAGAACTTCACGCCGATGGTCGCGCCATAAGTGCGCGGTTCCAGCGCCATGCCGAACGACCACAGCCCGGCCACGGTGAACGCGTGGGTCGTGGTGCGCTCGTCGAGCAGGTTGCGGCCGAACACGCGGACATAGGCGTCGGTGCCGTTCAGGTCGAAATTGACCGTCATGCTGGCATCGACCAGATCCTGCACCGTGGTGCGGACGCGGGCATCGTTGCCGTTGACCGTCACGCCGGTAACTTCGCCGCCCGCATTGCGCACGGCCGTCAGCGATTCCGCCGAAAGCTGTTCGTCATACGGGCTGATGTGGCGCCAGCCGACATTGGCCGAGATCTTGCCGAAGCTGGTCGGCACCGAGTAATCGGCGCTGAGCGACGCGGTGAACTTCGGCGCGTAGATCAGGTTGTTGCCCGAATAATCGAACGGCGCGAGGCCGGGCGCACCGCAGTTGTTCGCGGCAATCGGCGTGAAGGCCGTCGCGCCGCAGGTCACGAAATTGCGGAAGTGCGATTCCATGTAGGCAGCCGAAGTGTTGATCTTGAAATTGTCCGTCACGCGCAGCGTGCCGTCCATTTCAACACCCTTGATGATCGCACCGCCCGGGACGTTGCCGGTGATCGTCTGGTTGCCGGTGGGGCCGCCAGGAACGGTCAGGTTCTGCTGCATGTTCTTGTAGTCGGACACGTAGCCGGCAAAGTTCATTTCCAGCTTGCGATCGAACAGCGCCAGCTTGGCGCCGATTTCGAACGAATCAACCGTTTCAGGCTGGAACGGCGTCGAAGCGGTCAGGTTGGTTGCGGCGCGCGGGCTGAAACCGCCCGAACGATAACCACGGCCCCACGAGGCATAAAACATCGTGTCGTTGTTCGGACGCCAGTCGAGCCCCACCTTCGGAGTGAACTTGGCAAAGCTGGCAGCACCCGGCGTGAACGCGCCGGTCAGCGCAAAGCCGTTCGAAAGGTACTTGAAGTCCTTGCTGTAGCGCCCGCCGAACGAAAGGCGGACCTTGTCGAGAATGGCCCAGTTGAAATCGGCGAATGCCGCGTAGCTTTCGGTCTTGCCCTTCACGGTCTGGAAGTTCGTGTCGAACACGGTCGGCGGCACATCGGGAGCAAAGCCAAACACGCGCGAGTACTGCTTGAAATCGTAGGTCGAGTTAAAGAAGTAACCCCCGACAACGTAGTCAAAGCCGCTGAAAAGCTTACCCGCAGCACGGATTTCCTGGCTCCACTGCGTGTACTTCTGGCGACGATCGACGTAGTACAGATCGACCGAAGAACCATCAAAGTCCTGCGTCTGTTCTTCGCGGCTATGGCGCCATCCGCTGATCGAGGTCAGCTTCACGCTGTCCAGATCCACGTTCATTTCCAGCGTGGCGTCGGGCGCGTGATACGAACTTTCAGCCGCCGCGCCGAACGTGGTGTAAAGATCGGTTGTGTTGTTGCGGTTGCATTCGCGCGCCGGCTCGATGGTGCAGAACACTTCACCGGTCTTGGCGAGGTTGCTGACCACCGGGTTGAAGGTCTGGACCACGTTCTCGACCGTCAGCAGCGCGTCGAAGTTCGAGCCCGATGGCTTGAACAGGAACGAACCGCCATAGCTGTCGCCCTTGCTCCAACCGTCCGAGGTATTGCGGGTTACGTTGCGGTAGAAACCGTCGGTCTCGTTGTGGAAGTAAAACAGCTTCAGGCCCCAGTTTTCGCCGTCGCCATAGTTGGCGATCGCCTTGGCGGCCCATGTGTTGAAGCGCGAATAGCTGACTTCGGCCTTCAGGCCAGGCTCCATCGTGGGACGGGTGCGGGTGATGTTGATCACGCCGCCGATCGTGTTCGCACCGAACAGCGTGCCCTGCGGGCCGCGCAGCACTTCGATCTGCGCGATATCGAACGCATCCTGCAGCTGGCCAGTGTTGGTGCCGATGGTCACGCCATCGACGACAACGCCCACGGTCGGGGTCTGCGACTTTTCGATGTCGGCATAAGTCAGGCCGCGGATCGAGATATTGGCCGCCTGCGCGCCTGAATTCTGCTGGGTGATGAGCAGGCCCGGAGCCGCGCCCTGAAGATCGCCGATGTTCACCGACGCCTTGTTTTCCAGCATCGCAGCGCTGACGGCGGTAATGGCCACCGGCGTGCTCTGCAGCGATTCTGCGCGGCGGCGTGCGGTCACGATGATCGCGCCCGAATCCGCAGCATCGGGTGCAGCAGTTTCAGCGGTGGTGGCGTCGGCAGCACCTGCCTGGTCTTCAGCGGCGAACGCCGAAGCCGAAATTCCGAAAATCGATGTGGTCGCCAGTGCGACCGCAACGGCCGCACGCGAAGTACGCTTAACCATGAGGAACCCTCCCTGAATTATGTCCACGCATCGTAGGCGTTTCCATGGCAATCGTTTCTACAGGATGCGCCGCAGAACCGTACTGCCACTTGTTACAGGTGCCTCGTCCCGGCCATGAGGCGATCTCAACCGTGGAAAACCCGGAGAGAATCCATGTCTGTGAATCGCCGCTTCCTGCTCGCCCGCCGTCCGCACGGCGATCCGGTGCCCGAGGATTTCGCATTCGTGGAACAGGCAATCCCCGTTGCTCCATCAGGCGGTTTCGTTGTGCGCAACTGCTATGCCTCGCTTGATCCGGCGCAGCGCGGATGGATGGACGATGCACCCAGCTACATGCCGCCGATCCCGCTCGGCGATCCGGTGCGCGCCACCACCGTCGGCATCGTCCATGCGTCGGATTCGCCCGATTATGCTGTGGGCGACTGGGTCATGGGGCTGAATGGGCTGGAGGATTATTCGGTCAATCACGCCGGCGGCTTCACCATGAAGGTCGATATCGGCCTCGTTGATTCGCCGTCGAAATTCCTCTCCGCCATGGGGGCCGTCGGCCTCACCGCCTATTTCGGATTGACCGATGTAGCCAAGCCGCAGCCGGGCGAGACGCTGCTGGTTTCGGGTGCAGCCGGCGCGGTCGGTTCGGCCGTCGGCCAGATCGGCAAGATCATGGGCTGCCGCGTCATCGGCATTGCTGGCGGCGCCACCAAGTGCCAGCGGTTGATCGACGATTACGGCTTCGACGTGGCCATTGATTACAAGGGAAAGTCGGTCGAACAGCTGGCCGCCGAAATTCGCGCCGCCGCACCGAACGGCGCAGACGTCGTTTTCGAAAATGTCGGTGGCGAAGTGATGGACGCCGAACTGATGAATCTCGCCAAGAAGGCCCGCATCGTCCTGTGCGGCCTCATCAGCGAATACAATTCGCCGCAAAAGATCGGCATCCGCAATCTGTGGCAGGTTCTGGCGCAGCAGGCGACGATCCACGGCTACCTCATCATGGACTATGTGCCGCGCTTTGCCGAAGGCGGCGCGCAGATGGCCGAATGGATGGCACAGGGCCGCATGCGCATCGACGAAGACGTGCAGCATGGCCTCGAAAACGCCTATCCCGCGTTCATGCGCCTGTTCAGCGGTGCCAACACCGGCAAGCTCGTGCTGAAGATCGCCGATGGCCTCTGATCGGCTAAAGGGCCGCAAGGCCATTGTCACCGGCGCAGCCTCCGGCATCGGCGCAGCGGTCGCGGCGCGGCTCGCGGCCGATGGCGCGCAGGTGTTCACCGCCGACGTGCAGGGCGCGGTCGATTTCACCGCCGACCTCACGGGCGAGAACGCCAACGCCGATCTGGTGGCGGCCGCCATCGCGCGCATGGGCGGGCTGGACACACTTGTGCCTTGCGCCGGCATCAGCGCGTTCTGCCCGCTCGAAGGGCACGACGACGCCTATTTCCAGCGCGTGCTGGCGGTAAACCTCGTCGCCGTGTTCCGGTTGGTGCGCGATGCCGCGCCGCATCTGAAGGCCCACGGCGCGGGCCGCATCGTCACCATCGGCTCGACTACATCGAGCTACGGCGACGAAGGCCTGTGCGCCTATTCCGCCTCCAAGCACGCCGTATTGGGCTTCACCAAGTCGGTCGCTGCCGAACTCGGTCCGTTCGGCGTTACCGCCAATTGCGTGCAGCCCGGCGCGAGCGACACACCGATGACCGCGCCAGCTTTCGCGCGGATGCCCGAATACCGCACGTTCTGGGAAGGCAAGGCACCGTTGCGGCGGCTCGGCCAGCCGCAGGATATCGCCGATGTCGTCGCGTTCCTGTGCAGCGACGATGCGCGCTTCGTTTCCGGCCACGGCATGTGGGTGGATGGCGGAGCAATGGCGCGGCACTGATTGCCCATCACAATGGCCCGGCGGATTGCTCCACCGGGCCGTTGTGTTGCGCAGCATAAATGCGGCGATCAGTCCTTCATCACCGGCATCGGCGTCTGCCCGGTCTCGTCGAGATAATACGCCACCCACTTGTGGAAAAACTGGTTGCCCGGTTCGTTGCGCCCGAACGTCTGGTGCGTCATCGCCCCCGATTCCAGCCCGTTCTGCACCTTCAGGCCCAGGAAATAATCCTCTTCCTCCACCACGTCGAAGAAGAAATCGCACATCTTGTCGAGCGTCTCCAACCCTTCCGCCGTCTCCGGCTTGGTCGGGAAGATGTAATTCATCACCGTCGTATTCTCGTTCACCTTCGGCCCCGGAAACAGCTGCGCCAGCTGGCCCATTTCGGGGGCGAGGAAGAAGCTCATGTTTGGGAACAGCATGCGGATGAAATCATACCCGTGGTTTTCCTGCCTGCCCCATTCCTCGCGCGGCAGATCGTGAAGCCGGGTGATCGAATTCTGCGGAAAGCCCAGCCGGATATGCGGGCCGAACCCCTCATAACTCGCGCGGTTCGAAGGCGAGCGCGTCGCCACCGTATTCGTGTGCGCGGCCTGAAAGTGATAGCCTTCGAGATAGCCGTCATAGGCAACCTTCCAGTTGGCGCCCTTCATCGGCTTGGCCTTGTGGTAGTACCACGTCTCCAGCTTCAGCGCGGCAAAGTCCTCGTACATGCCGCCCATCCATTCCACCGCGTTGATCGGTAAATCCGGCGTCATGATAACGAAAATCAGCCCCGCTGCCTCGTCGCACGGCAACTCGGTCATGTTCAGCGTGGATCGGTCGACTTCGCCAAACGTGCTCGCCTCGGCAATGCCGATCAGCTGGCCCTCGTTGCTATAGGTCCAGCCGTGATACTGGCAGGCAAAGCGCGAACAATTGCCCGTGCCTTCCTTCGCCAGATGCATCGCGCGGTGCTTGCACACGTTCAGGAACGCGCGCGCCTTGCCGTCCTTGCCGCGGGTGATCAGCACCGGCGTGCCCATCACGTCCATCGCCTTGTAGTCGTTGGCCTTCGGCAGTTCGATGGTCAGCGCCAGCATCAGCGGCAAGCGCTTGAAGATCCGCGCGATTTCCTGATCCCAGCGTTCCTGGCTCAGGTAGTTCGCCACCGGAACGCGCAGCACGTCGCTCGCCTGATCGGTCGTCTTCGTCTCGACGAATTTGAGCATCCGCTCCGCCGCGTTGGCGTATTTGTCATAAAGCTCGGTCATGGGATCATCCTCACTTTTGCAGGTAATGGTCGAGCGTCTGGTGGAAGTGGCGGATGCGCACTTCCTGATAGTCGGCCAGTTCAACCGCCTGGTTCTTCGAAGCCTTCAGCCCTTCGTGGCACAGCTCCATGTTGGTCATGTCCTGATCGACTACCGCGCCCAACACGCCCAGTTCAGGCGCGTCAGACCACGTCTCGTCGTCACTCAACAGGTGCATGGGCACGCCATGCGGACGCGCTTGGCCTTCGGGCACCCGCGCGATCACGCGCACTTCCATCAGGCACTTGTCCTGATCGGGCCAGGGCCGCCAGCGATAGACGATGTTGGGCATGAACCCGCCCCACGGCGCAAAGTTGGGGAACACGTTATACACCAGCGCGTCGAGCAGCTCGCTTTCGGAAACCTGCGAATAATCCCCGCCAAACTGCTTGGACGACACATCGCGCATCGTTGCGCCAAGGGCAGCGCGTGCGGTCTTCCCGGCAGGAACGGAGATGGCGTAGTCGTCCTTGTCCGCATCGTAGTTGTCGGCGCTGCGGCCGTTGTACTTGCGGAATTCGTCGATGATGCGCTGCTCGGGCCAGTTCTCGGCCTTGGCCTGCGCCTCGATATGCGGGCTGATCACGCCGAACGGGGTGTAGTTGACGTTCACATGCTCGCCCAGCACGTGATAGGCGGCGTTGGCGTCGCCGGTGAACGGCATCAGCTGCGGGTGCGTGACATAGGCGTGGTAGCTTTCCATGAACGCTTCCATGGTGATCTTCCAGTTGGCGTTCACCACTTTGCCCACCCAAGCCACGGTCACGCATTCCTCGTGTTTCCAGCGCTTGAAGAATTCGGGCAGCGGTTCGAGGAATTCCTCGATGCTCGGGCCTTCGGGATTGTCGCGCACGAAAATGTACCCGCCCCACTGCGCCACGGTCGCTTCGGGCAATTGCAGCTTTTCGTCGGGCAAGTGGCCAAAGTCCCAGCGGCAGGGAATGTTCTTCAAGCTGCCGTCCTTGTTCCACGAAAAGCCATGAAATGGGCAGAGAAACTGGTCGGCACTGCCGCTGTCGGTCTTCAGCTTGCGCCCGCGATGCAGGCACACGTTGTGCATCGCCTTCACGCTGCCATCGTCCTGCCGCACGATCAGGAAAGATCGGCCAGCATTGTCATAGGTCACATAGTCGCCGGGTTCGGGCAGGTCTTCCTCGCGCGCCGCGAACTGCCACACGTTCGGCCACATCTTGTCGATTTCGGCCTTGAAGAATTCCGGGCTGTAATAGCGCGCGGCGTCGATCGGCTCCGACCCCAGATACTGATACTGGTCTTCCGCCACGAAGGCGGGCGGAGCGATTTCGTCGCTGGCCAAAATGTCTTCCCAGCTGGTGCCGGGGCAGCGCGCGCGCCCATTGTCTTTGGCGAAGGCGCCGGGATCACGGTCAGCCATGGATTTCCTCTCCGTTTTCTGGAACGGCCGGAATGTCTCACGAAGCGGGCGACGGCCGTTTGACCGAGGTCAAGAAACGGCCGGTCTGCCCCCTCTGCTTTTGGCTAGGAAGCAGCAATTTGAATGAGGTTTTGGACATTAACCGGCCAGACTGCCGGTTATTGGCGATGCCCAATCCCGTCGCATTTCGGGCCGATCAATTCGGCGGGGGTGGCCCGCCGCGCCAAATCTGCTAGGCGTGCCGACATGCTCAACACCCACAGGCTTTCCGGTATCGTCGATGTCGATGGGTCGCAATACGAATGGGAACTTCGGCGCGAGCCGCAATGGAGCAACATCGATGGCTGGCAGGGCATGACCGTGGCCCTGCTGCAGAAGCATACCCAGCGCGAGGCGTTGCTCGAGTTTCCGCCGCCCAAGCGCCTGATGAAGGGGCTGCAACGCGGCCGCCTTCAGATCAACGACGCCATTCTTGCACGCGGCATCCGCGCTGCGCTGCTCGCCGGCTGGGAACCTTCGTCGCGCGGCAAGTCCGTGGCCTTCATGGTCGATGCCGACGGGAACTAGAGTTTTTCCACTGGCGTGGAAACGGCACCGGGCCACTCCCCCGCCCGGCCATCCATTCAGGGTACTCTCGTGGGTAGCCGGGCGGGGGAGTGAGCCGGTACGCCACGTTTCAGTGTAACTGAAATAACCGAAAGCAACCCTCAGCTCGGCACGATCACGCCTTCGCCAGCGCGCCACACCGGGCGCACCTGATCGTCGCTGTAGATTTCCATGATCTCGAACACATTGCCGAAATAATCGCGGCAATATGTCGCGGCAAAGCCTGACTTGCTGCCATCCGGCGCCACGGTAATGCCGTCCATCGCGGGCGGCGTGTGAACGCGAATTCCGGCGGCGAGCAGGCGTTCGTAACAGGCGAGAATATCCTCCACCTGCACGCCGAAATGAGTGTAGCCGTAGTTGTTGAC
>DAICYJ010000124.1 GCA_027311705.1 Novosphingobium sp.
GCGGGCGGTAGGCGCTTTCCGGTAGGCGCGGGGCCGGCATTGGGGATTACCACCACCTCGCGTCGGCCCGTTTCGCGGGTGATGTCGCGCGCTTCGCGGGCGGTCAGCCCGTGAAGCGCCGTGGCCCGCGCCCAGCTGGCGCGCTCGTAGCCAATGCGTGCCAGTGCCTTTTTCCAGCGGCCGCGGGCGGTGATCCACGGATCGAGCATGCCGTGCGGGGACACGAAATAGGGTCGCCCGGTTCGCTGCGCCCACCTGGCCCCGGCGGACGAGGGATACATCCAGATGCCATGCAGGTGCAGGCAATCAAGGTTGGCCGCGATCAACGCCGGCGTGAGTGCTGGAGCCATGCCGACCTGGCGCGGGCCAACGATCGGACAGGTGACGACGTCGGCCCCATGCGGCGCGAGCCGGGCGCGGTCCTCGGTGGCATGTTCATCGTCGAGCGCGAACACCAACGGCACGCCGCCCAGCGAGCGGACGAGCGCGGCGTGGGCCACCACCGCCTCGAACACCCCGCCACCCAGCCGCGAGGCCGATGCCGTGAGCAGGCCGATCCGTTTTCCGTTTAGCACTTGCCGCCCCTTTGCTGCACCGCAACATCTCTAGCCCAAACTGGCGTAACGGGACAAGTCCGGCTTTTCGAAGACTAAACCACGCGGCCGGGGGTGTTCGCCATCGCGTTGATCAGCCGCATACGGTTGGCCTTGCCCGGACCATAAAGCGGCCCTGATGCAACGCTGGCAGTCTGCGCCTGCTCTACCGTACGATTGGCCAGCGAAGCCTGGATCTGCGCGAAGGACGGCAAGTGCAGCGCCTTGCGGATGCCCATCATCATGATCACTGGCGCAACATAGAACACACCCTGGCGCACCACCGTGATCAGCGCACCGTCGCGGAAACCGACCAGCAGCACCGGCAGCGAAACCATGTAAAACGAGACCGTGAACGCATCTTGCGGCCCGCCGGCAAACCACCGGTAAAAGCGCCCAAGCGCCCAGCCCCACAACCCGCACCAAAAGATGACGCCGACCCAGCCGAGTTCGAACCAGCCGGCGCCCGGCAAGGTGACCGAGATGCCCATCGGGTTGCCGTATTTCAGGTAGTCGATCAACTGGATGGGGGCGCCGATCGGCTTGCCGGGCCACAACGCGCGCGGAATCGGTTCGGTGAGCAACTGCAGATTGGCTAGGAAGTAGTCGTACGTTCCAGACCGTTGCGGAACCACATAGATCACGAACTCGACGTACTCCATGCTGGCAAAATCCATGCCCTCGAAGAAATCGCGACCAGAGCCGCCTTCGTTGATATTCGCATATTCGTTTTTCATGCCGAGCGTTTCACGCAGGGCATACCCGCGATCCTGGCCGACAAAATTGAAGAAGATGCCAACGACTGCTGCGAGCACGACCAGACGGACACCCGGCAGCCTTATCTTTTTGTCATAAAAGTAGAAATATGCCGCACTCACGGCCGCGATTACAAACGCTCCGCGCCCGCCGGTCGAGGCCTTGACCAGAAAGAACACGACCAGCGGCATAAAGGCATAGAGCCGGAATCGAAAATACCACGCGAACAGCGAGCACACCGGCACGAGCAGGAGCATGGCGTCGGTCAGATAGCCCGAACCGGTCGTGTTCAACCGGTAACCGTTTTTCATGACCATCGTGGAAACGCCGGACGTAACGCTATCGACCACGGTCATCAGCGAGTACAGTCCAAGCGGAACGCATATGAGCAACATTGCCGGCAAGGTGCGGCGCAAAATATTGCGCTCTACCCGTTGCGCCGGCGTATCGCGAAAGATCATCGGCACATTGCCCGTTCGCAGGCAGAAGAACGTGAAAGCCACCAGACCGACGTTGGTGGCGATCAGCGCGGTAATGCGATCGGTTACAGAAGGGCGGAACTGATAGATCGTGTAGATGAAGTCATAGCCCATCACGTCGACGATGATCGGCCGCACCACGAACACGAAACCGTGAAATACCAAATAGATAAACACAGGGTGGAAAATCGAGACCACGCCCGACCGTACGTACATCGCCACGACGGCCAGATAGACCACCACCGACAGGGCCAGAATTACCTCGTACATATCGACTCCTGCCCTGCATCTCGTGGCCGGATGGCCTTAGGCGCCGGAATGCTTGACCAGCGGACCGTATGGCAATCCATCCGGCTCGGCAATGACGCGCGACACAGCTCACGCAGCACGCCCACGACCGCCTCCTTTTCGCACTTGCGAAGCAGTCATGGCAAGCCTGCCGTACGGGTCGGCCAAAATATTGCTTGTGAACGTTTTGTCGCAATTGCGGAACCAAATCACCGCCGCCGGATTTTCCCGAGCAGACAGCATCACAAGGGATTACCGAAATGGGCCTGATCATTCTTCTTATCGTCGGCGGCATCCTTGGCTGGCTGGCGAGCATCGTCATGCGCACCGACGCGCAGCAGGGTGTTTTCCTCAACATCGTCGTCGGCATTGTCGGCGCGTTGCTGGGTGGTTTCCTGCTTGCTCCGCTCGTCGGCGGCGGCAGCATCACCGCCGGCATCTCGGCAGGTACGCTTATCGTGTCTTTCCTTGGCGCGCTGATCCTGCTGGCAATCGTCAACCTCGTCCGTCGCGGCTCGGTTCGCTAAGCACAACGGCCGATACAGCATATTTTCACCCGGATAATTTTCAACAGGGGGCGGTCCATTGAGGCCGCCCCTCCTTCAAAAAGGGGATCTTCAGGCATGAACAAAATCATGAAGGGCGCGATGGTCGCGTCGGTAGCCGTACTGGGGCTCAGCCTCGCCGCTTGCGAAAGCAAGAAGGAAGAAGCGGCTGAAACCACAGCAGATGCGGTGGAAGCCACCACCGACGCTACGGCCGACGCCATCGATTCGACGGCTGCCGACATGAGCGGCGAAGCCAAGGACATGATGAACGACAAGGCAGACGCAGTGCGCGCATCGGGCAACACCGAAGCCGACGCGATCCGCGACAAGGCCGAAAAGACCAACTGAGGTCTCGTCAACCGCGGTCTTCAACGACCGTCACGCACGGCGCCGGAGCAATCCGGCGCCGTTGTCGTGTATGCTAAATGGCGATTGCGCCCGAACGCCGGCCGCCACGCATTTGGTATTCCAGTGTGCCCCGGTGTAGCACGTTGTCGATGTCGATCACGGCAGTGTTTGCAAACGTGAACCCCGGCCCGAGCCCGCGATAGAGCCGGTCGAAATCGCGCTCCACCGTTTGGTGGAAAAGATCGGCAAAACTCTCGATCACGAAATAGGTCGGCTGCAGATCGTCGATCACGTAATCCGTGCGCATTACCCGGTCGACATTCAGGAACACGCGGTTGGGCGATTGTGCCTCCAGCGCGAACACCGCTTCGGCGGGGCCGGAAAGAATGCCGGCGCCATAGGCGCGCAGGTCGTCGCCTTCCATCACCAGCCCGAATTCGACGGTGTACCAGTACAGCGCGCCGAGCGCCTTCAGCCGGTTGTGGCGCATCGCCTTCCACCCAGCTCGGCCATATTGCTGCATATAATCCGCATACGTCGGATCGGTGAGCATCGGCACGTGGCCGAACACATCGTGGAACACATCAGGCTCCTCGATATAATCGAAGGCCTCCCGCGTGCGGATGAAGTTTCCGGCGGGAAAGCGGCGGTTGGCGAGGTGCCAGAAGAATACGTGATCGGGGATCAGCATCGGCACCGGCACGACGCTCCAGCCCGTGAGCTTGCCGAGATCTTCGGAGAGGCGCGCAAACTCGGGCACCCCGCCACGGCCGAGGTCGAGCTTGTCGAGGCCGGCCATGAAGGCAGTGGCGGCGCGACCCGGCAGGATCTGCAACTGGCGGGCGAACAGATCGTCCCACACGTGGTTGTCGTCGGCGCTGTAGATTGTCTGGCTGGGTTCAAGCCAGTCCTCTCCCACATGCGGGGGGCGGCGCAAGGGGGCAGTGAACACGTCCGCCGGAAGATCCGGCAGCCGCGCATAGTCCGTCAGAGTGCCGGAAACGGTTTCGAGAAGGACAGGCATGGTTTCTGTTGCAACCTTTAGCACTCTGCGACGGTTCCGGCAATTGCACCTGGCGCCGCCCTGCCGCAGGGTGGCCGATCTGCGCGAATCGGGGAGCGGGACTGCCGTGAAAGATAACGACTATGACGACCTGCTGGAACCTTTGCAGGAAGAATTGAATGCCATGGCCCGCTGGGTGGCCAAAACCGGCGCGCGCGTGCTGGTGATTTTCGAAGGGCGGGACACGGCGGGCAAGACCGGGGTGATCAACGCGATTTCGGACCGGCTCAATCCTCGGCAGATTCGCACGGTTGCGCTTTCAAAGCCCACAGAACGCGAGATGGGCCAATGGTATTTCCAGCGCTATGTGCAGCATCTGCCCGGTGCCGGCGAAATCGTGCTGTTCGACCGCAGTTGGTACAACCGCGCCGGGGTCGAACGCGTGATGGGCTATGCCAGCGCGGAGCAGGTCGAGGCGTTTCTGGATCAGGCCCCCAAGTTCGAGAAGCAGCTGGTGAAGGACGGGCTGCTGCTGTTCAAGTATTGGCTCACCTGCGATCAGGCTGAACAGGAAAAGCGCTTTGCCGAACGGCACAACGACCCGATGAAGCGGTGGAAGCTCTCGCCCGTGGATGTGGAAGCAAGGGCGCGATACGCCGAGTATACGGCAGCCCGCGAAGCGATGCTGGAAGCCACGCACACCAAGCACGCGCCGTGGACGCTGGTCGATTTCAACAATCAGAAGCGCGGCCGACTGACGTTGATCCGCGACCTGCTGGATCGCTTGCCCGATACCGCTGTGGACACTCCGCCGCTCGATCTGCCGCCGCTGGATGGACCGCCGCTGGAAGACAAATGCGGCGTGGTGAAGCCGTTGAGCCCCTACAAGGGTCCGTAACGGCACTAACCCCGGTGGGCCGAAGATCAGGGGGCGATTAGGCCGGTCCGCATGTCGGACCAGACCGTGGCCAAGGGGCAGTTGCAGGGGTTGCAGGCGCTGCGCGGAATCGCGGCGCTGGCGGTAGTGGCGCATCATGCGATCGAGCAATCGGACGGGTCCGCAGGGCGCTTCAGTCCGGACTGGTTTACCACGCTGGGCGCGGCCGGGGTCGACCTGTTCTTCGTTATCAGCGGCTTCATCATGCTGTGGACCAGCTTTCCCCACGGCCGCGAGCCGTTGAAGCCCGGCACTTTTCTGGTGCGGCGAATCACCCGGATCATGCCGCTGTACTGGCTTGCCTGTGCCGCCGTGCTGGCGCTGGCAGCGGCAGGGTTCCTGAAATCGCACCACTATGGAGCGGCCACGATTGCCCGGTCGCTGCTGCTGTTGCCGGGCAGCGGCGTGATCGGCGTGGCGTGGACGCTGGTGTTCGAGATGTGGTTCTACGTGCTGTTTGCGCTGTTGCTGCCGTGGCGATCGCGCTGGATGATGGCGTTGGGCGTGCCAGCACTGTTGCTGATCGCGGCGACGCTGGCACCCATGCTGCCGCCGGGGCCCACCCGCGACCTGCTGCAAAGTCCGCTGCCGCTGGAATTCTGCTTTGGCCTGTGGGCCGCCCTGCTCGCGCTGCGCCTGTTGAAAAGAACGTGGCCGCGATGGGCAATGGCGGCGCTGGGCATGCTCGCCGTTACAGCGATGGCGCTCGCGGCATGGCTGGTGCCCCATGCCGATACGCACGGATTGCCGCATGGCGCGCGGGCCCTGGCCTGGGGACTGCCCGCTCTCGCGCTGGTGCTGGCAGTGTTGCCGCTGCGGCAGGCGCGGGGGCCGATGATGCAGGCGATCGTGCGGCTGGGCGATTCGTCGTATGCGCTCTACCTCAGCCACGTGTTCGTGATGATCGCCTATGGGCGGTTCCTGCGTGAGCCGGCGTTCGGCAGCTTGCCGCAGGCCCCGGTGGTCGTGGCAGTCGTCGCTCTGTCGGTGGCGGTGGGATTTGCAGTCCATTTCGGCATCGAACGCCCGATGACCGAATGGCTGCGAAGCGTGGGGCAGCGGCCACGCCGCCCGACCACTACGCATCCTACCACACTGGCACCCGCCCGGCTCGAAGTGCTGGACGGGATGCGCGGGATCGCGGCCATCGTGGTGCTGGTGTTCCACTTGCGCCAGCAGCACACGCTGGAAAGCATGGCCTATGCCCCGCTGGCGGTGGACTTCTTCTATGTGCTGAGCGGCTATGTCGTCGCGCTTGCCTATGGAAAGCGGCTGGCCTCGCGCGCGGTGATGCCCGCTGGCTTCGGGCTGGTGCGGCTGCGGCGGCTCTATCCCCTGGCGTTTTTCGGCACGATGCTGGGCATCGGCCTTGCCGCCATGGCCGCGCTGAAAGGCAGTGTCTCGCTGGCCGACGTGGCTTTGGCAGGCGGGCTGGCACTGTTGCTGCTGCCCTCACCGGTGTTTCCGCAATGGCCAACCGCCTATCCGTTCAACATGGCGGCATGGTCATTGGCTTTCGAAGCGTTTGCCAACGCGGTCTATGCCCTGATCGCCCCGCGATTGACGACACTGCGGCTCATCGCGCTGGTCGCCGTGAGCCTGGGCGGCCTGGCGTTGCTTGCGTACGCTCAGGGCAGCATCGGCGGCGGAAACAACCGTGCCAACTTCGGCTGGGGCTTCGTGCGGGTGATGTTTCCGTTCTTCGCGGGGGTGTTGCTGCAACGGCTCCGTGCCGCGCCTGTTACAGGGCCGCTGATGGCCTATGGGCTGATCGCGGTGCTGGGGGCATTCTTGCTGGCGGGGTTCGAAAAGGGCTGGCTGCTGTCGCTCGCCTATGTGGCGGTGCTGTTTCCCGCACTTGTGTGGTTCGGCGCGCAGTCCCGCCCCTCGCCCCGCCTTGCCGCCCTGTGCCGGTGGACGGGAGCGCTTTCCTATCCGCTGTACATCACGCAAGGGCCGGTGCTGCGCGCAGGCGAGGAAGTGCTGAAGCACGTGCAGTTTTCGCCGGCGGGGGCTATCGGCTTCGCGGTGGCGGAGGCGGCGGCGGCTGTCGCGGTGGCGCTGCTCGCCAGCCGGTATATGGACGATGCCGGCCGCCGGGTGATCGATCGCATCGCGGCTTGGCGCATGCGATCCCCGGCGCGGGCTTGACTTTGAACCGATTCTCCCCCAACGCCCGCGCCCTGTGATGGCGGCGCGCGCCGCTGTTTTCGTGTTTCCAATACGCGTGCGAATTTTCAGGATAGAGCAATGGCAAAGCCCACCACCGTCAAGATCCGTCTGGTCTCGACCGCAGACACCGGTTTCTTCTACGTTACCAAGAAGAACCCGCGCAACACGACCGAGAAGATGACCTTCCGCAAGTATGATCCCGTCGTGCGCAAGCATGTCGAGTTCAAGGAAGCCAAGATCAAGTAAGCGAGGCGCGAGCCTCCGACTTTTGTGATTCTGGCAGGGAACGGGCGGCAAGGCCGCACGACGGAACCTGCCAGTTCACGGAGAGTTCAACGCCGACACATCAAGGAACGGCGATGAACACGATCAAACACACACTTCGCAAGACGATGATCGCCGCCTCGGCCCTGCTGCCGGGAGCGGCTCTCGTCATGTCTGTGCCCGCCCCGCTGGCTGCGCAGGCCGCGCCTTCGCAACAAGTCGATCAGGTCGTCGTCGCCCTGCGCGCAATTTCCACGTTGCGGGCCGACTTCGTCCAGACCGACCGCAACGGCCAGCGCGTGGCCGGCGTGATGACGTTGAAGCGCCCCGGCAAGATCCGCTTCCAGTATGAAAAAGGCATTCCGCTTCTGATCGTATCCGACGGCGCGGCGCTGACCATGATCGACTATGAAGTGCGGCAAGTGCAGCGCTGGCCGATCCGCAACAGCCCGCTGGGCGCGCTGCTCGATCCCAACAAGGACGTGGCCCGATTCGCGCGGCCGAACCCGACCAGCCACCCCGCCGTCGTCAGCATCGACGTGAAGGATCCCAGGCACCCGGAATACGGGACGATCACGATGATCATGATCCGCAAGGCTTCCGCCCCCGGCGGATACGAACTCGATTCGTGGGTAGCGCTCGATTCGCAGAACAAGCGGACGACGATCCGGCTCGCGAATCAGCAGTATGGCGTGGCCGTGCCCGACAACACCTTTCGCTGGAACGATCCACGTCCGGTGAACCGCAAATAATTGCGCTGCGACGAGTCGTCGCCGTGAATGCTCGCTTTGCCGCGAGAGTGAGCCACTCCCGCGACAAGTTGGGATAAACCTGACACTTACGTTCATCGCTCAGAAAGCGGGGCGGCCCTAGAACAGTTCTCGACAAGGCGGTCGAGGCGGGTTTCCCCCCTGTTGCCCGGCCTCCATCAAAAACCGTCTGTCACGCGTGACGAACGCAAATGGAACCCTCGCCCCAATGCCCCCGGGGTGAGGGTTTTATTTTGTGCTCGCGATGTGCGCGCCCTCCCACCCTGCCGGTTGCGGAAGCGGGAAAGCGCATTAAAGCCGCAGCATGATTTCTGTCGCCACCTGGAACATCAATTCCGTCCGCCTGCGCGCCGATCAGGTCGAGCGTTTCCTGTTGCAGGAAGCGCCCGACGTGCTGTGCCTGCAGGAGATCAAGACCGCCGAAGCGGTGTTTCCGCACGATGTGTTCGAGCGGCTGGGATATACCCACCGCGCGGTGCACGGGCAGAAGGGCTATCACGGCGTCGCCACGGTCAGCCGCATACCGTTCCGCGAATTCAGCCGGCACGACTGGCAGGACAATGGCGAGGCGCGGCATGTTGGCGTGGAACTGCTCGGCCGGGGACAGGGCGTGGTGGTTGAGAACGTCTATATTCCGGCCGGCGGGGACATTCCCGACCGTGAGGTGAACACCAAGTTCGGCCAGAAGCTCGATTTCCTGGAGCGCATGACGCGCTGGGCCGATGCGATTGATCGGCAGACGCTGATCGTCGGCGATTTCAACATCGCGCCGCTGGAATGCGACGTTTACAATCACAAGGCGCTGCTCAAGGTCGTCAGCCACACCCCGCTGGAGGTGGAGACGCTCCAACGCTTTGCCGATGCACATGGCTGGGTCGATCTGGGCCGCAAGCACTTGCCTGCGCCAGAGCGCAATTTTTCGTGGTGGTCTTATCGTTCCTATTGGCGCGAGAAGGATCAGGGGCGGCGGCTGGACCATATGTGGGCCTCGCCCGATCTGGCGGCGCAATCCGCGGGTCATCGCTTCGTCGAGGAAACGCGGCGATGGGAACAGCCTTCGGACCACATTCCGCTGGTGACCGGGTTCGACCTGTGAGCGACGCTCGCGCCGTTGCCCGCGCAATCGACGCGCTGCGCCACGGCTGGGCGATCCGGGTCGAAGGCCAAAACGGCGCGCTCGATCTGCTTCCCGCCGAAACCGGCTTTGCGCAGCCGGGGCTTTATGCGGCTCGAATGCTCATTTCTTCGGCGCGGGCGGCTACACTGAAGCTGGCCAATCAGCGCGATGCAGCGGTGCCCGAAGCGCCGGTGCTGATCCACGGGGCCGAGCCGTTCTCGCTGCACAGCGCGCGCGAGCTGGCCGACCCGGCGCTCGATCTCGCGCGGCCTCTACGCGGGCCCTTCCGGGCCGAGCACATAGAGGACCACGGCGCGGCGGTGGTGGCGCTGGAGCTGGCGCGGCTGGCAGGCATACTGCCGGCGTTCCTCGTGAGCACCGGCGTGGAGCCTGCGGTCACAGTGTCGGACGACGACCTTGCCGCGTTCAAAGACCCGCTCAACCTGTCCATCCAGGCCCGCGCGCGCCTGCCGGTGCATGCGTGCGAGCAGGCCGAGATCGTCGCCTTCCGCGCGCGCGACGACACGCGTGAGCATGTGGCGCTGGTTATCGGCACGCAGACCGGCGACCGGGTGCCGCTGGTGCGGCTACATAGCGAATGCCTGACCGGCGACGTGCTGGGCAGCCTGAAGTGCGATTGCGGGCCGCAGCTCGATGCCGCGCTGGCGGCGATGGCGGACGAGGCGAATGCTGGCGGCTGGGGCGTGCTGCTGTATCTGCGTCAGGAAGGGCGCGGCATCGGCCTGATCAACAAGCTGCGCGCCTACGAACTGCAGGATCAGGGGTTCGATACGGTGGAGGCCAACGAACGGCTGGGCCTGCCCAACGAAGCGCGCGATTTTCCCGTGGCGGCGCGCATGCTCGATCTGCTGGGCGCGACCACTGTGCGGCTGCTGACCAACAATCCCGCCAAAGTCGCCGCGCTGGAAGGCGTGGGCGTGACGGTGGCGGAACGGGTGGCGCACGAATTGCCCGCCAATCCGCACAACGTGCGTTACCTGGCCACCAAGCGCGATCGCAGCGGGCATCTGCTGCGCTGAAACGGCAGGACTGCCCGCAGGCAGCCCTCCCCCACGCCCGTTAAAGCGCTCGCAGCATGATCAGCGCGGCAATGCCGACGATGGCAACGAGGCCGGCCAGTCCCTTGGCGACATCGGCCAGCGTAAAGCGATCGATGTGTTCGCCGCGAAATCGGGCATAGCCGCGCGCGATGTTCGGCTCGCTGGCGATCAGCGCGACGTCGAGCGACGACGCCTCGCGTTTGAACCAATGCACCAGCAGCGCGTGTTCATCGGCTGTAACATCGGGATAGGCGGCGAGCAGCGCTGCTACATGCGCGCGGCGGGCGAGCGCGGTGGCGCCCGGAGCAATTGTGGTCATGGATCTGTTTCCTGAAATGCGTTGCAAGGCGCCGAAAGGCGGCGCGGTGGCAGATCAGGCGATTGGTGGTGCCCTTGGCGCGAGGTTGCGTGCCAGCGGGATGCGCGCAACCGGCGGGCCGGTGGGATCGGGCCAGCGATAAGGAGCAGGAGCCAAGCGCGGCACGGCGTAAGCGACCAGTACCGCGACCATCGGCTGTGGCTGTGCCACCGCAGCTTGTGCGGCCAGGCGACTTGGGGGCGTGACGGCGACATCGACGGTATCTGCACTGAACGCCGATCCGCTGCGCACGTCGAGCGGAGTGCTGACCGGTACGCCCGCATGGAACGCAATGGTCAGTACCAGCAGCGCGGCCCAGAAACGGGCGGCAAGAACAGGGATCAGGCGACCGTGCATACCCTGCAAGATAGGGTCTGCGGAACCTGTGGGCAAGTTTGGACGCCTGAAAATGCAGGTCAATTTGCCTCAATGGCCGTTGCGAGCAGGCGAAATAATGGCACCATAGCAACAATTTGACTGATTTCAGACGCGAACCGCACCTTGCGAATCGGCCGGACTGGCCCCATTTTCGTGATTGCGGGACCGGGCCCCTCTGGCGCGGCGGAATGATCGACAGGATCGTCTGCCATGTGATGTCGGACCGCATCGGGTTATGCCGATGCCTGCCGGTCCGGTTTTCAGCGAGAGCGCAGCCAGACCAACGGACAAGGGCAAGCCCGATCGAACAGCCATGTTTCGATTGAGGAGCAATAACCATGTCATTCAACGCTTATCGCCTGCTGGAACGCCACCAGAAGCTGGACCGCGTGTTGCGCGCGGCGCAATCGCGCCGGTGGGTCGATCCCTTCGAAATCGCGCGGATCAAGAAGCTGAAGCTGGTGATAAAGGACCGCCTGCACCGGATGGCCCATCGTTCCAATCCAAAGGGCGCATGACGCCCGGCCGGCCCCATTTCTGCGATCAGGACTGACGCAGCAGGGCGAGGAACCGGTCGCCATAGGCGTCCAGCTTTCTCGCCCCCACCCCGCCCACGGCAGCGAGTTCGGCCCGGCTGGACGGGCGAGCGGCAGCCATTTCGCGCAGCACCGAATCGTGGAAGACCACATAGGGCGGCACGCCTGCTTCCTGCGCCAGTTCGCGGCGCAACGCGCGCAGGGCATCGAACAGCGGATCGCCGACGGGGTTGAGTTCACCGCCTGCACCCTTGCGGCGGCGGCCGGATTCGCGCTCCGCCTTGGGCACCACGACGAGATCGAGACGCGCCTCGCCCTTCAGGATGGCGCGGGCATCGCCGCCCAGCGCGAGTCCGCCATGCTCGGTGGCCGTCAGCGCACCGCGCGCCTGCAAGGCCCGACTGACCTGCCGCAGCAAGGGTCCATCCGCCGCCGAGACAATGCCGAACACGGTCAGCTGATCGTGGCCGCGCTGCTGCACGCGTTCGTCTGCTGCGCCAGTCAGCACCTTTTCGATATAGCCGAAGCCGAACGATTGCCCTGTGCGATAAACCGCCGACAGCAGCTTCTGCGCCAGTTCGGTCGCGTCGGTGACGCCGGGGGCCTGCAGGCAATTGTCGCAATTGCCGCACTTTTCGGGCGGGTCTTCGCCGAAATGGCGCAACAGCACGGCGCGGCGGCAAGTGGGCGTTTCAACCAGCCCGCCAAGCGCCTCGAGGCGGATGCGTTCGCCCGCCCGGCGGTGTTCTTCCACTTCGCCGATGCGCTGGCGCGCGCGGACGAAATCTTCGGCGCCCCACAGCAGCAGCGCGATGGACGGGTCGCCATCGCGGCCGGCGCGGCCGGTTTCCTGATAATAGCCTTCGATGGATTTGGGCAGCGCGGCATGGGCGACGAAGCGCACGTCGGGCTTGTCGATGCCCATGCCGAAAGCGACGGTGGCAACCATCACCATGTCTTCGCTGGCCACAAAGGAGGACTGGTTGGCGGCGCGCACTTCGGACGGCAGGCCGGCGTGATAGGGCAGCACCTTGCGCCCGTTCTTGCCCAGCTGGTCCGCCAGCTTTTCCACCTGCGCGCGGGTGGGGGCGTAGACGATGCCGGGGCCGGGCTGTTCGGCCAGCAGCCGCGTCAATTGCTTCAGCGGATTGTCGCGCGGGGTGATGGAATAGCGGATGTTGGGACGGTCGAATCCCGCAACGATCAACCCTTCGGCTGGAATGCCCAGCTGTTCAAGAATATCGGCGCGGGTGTGAGCGTCGGCGGTGGCCGTGAGCGCGAGGCGGGGGACGTGCGGAAACGCATCCAGCATCGGGCGCAGCAGGCGGTAGTCGGGGCGGAAATCGTGGCCCCATTCGGAAACGCAGTGCGCTTCGTCGATGGCGAACAGCGCAATGCGCGCGCGACCCAGCATTTCGCGAAAATGCGGCTGGCTGGCGCGTTCGGGCGCGACATAGAGCAAGTCCAGCTCGCCCGCACGGAAGCGTTCGATCGTACGCTCGCGGTCGGTATCGACGCTGGTGAGCGTAGCCGCGCTGATGCCGTTGGCGGTGGCGGCGCGCAATTGATCGTGCATCAGCGCGATCAGCGGCGAGACGACGATGCAGGTGCCTTCGAGCATGACGGCGGGCAACTGATAGGTCAGCGACTTTCCCGCGCCGGTGGGCATCACCGCCAGCGTGGATTCGCCCGCCAGCACACGGTCGACAACGTGGTCCTGCACCCCGCGAAAGGTGCCGAAGCCGAACACGCGGTGAAGTTCTTCGAGCGATTCGCTTTGCGTGAACCCGCGTTGTGGCGCGTATTCCACGGTGGGCAAGCCCATGTCGTCGGGTTCATAACCCTGCCAGTCGTCTGGCGGGAATTGGTCGGTGGGATAGTCGCTGCCGTTCACCGGGCGGCTATGGCAGAAGCCGCCCGGTGATGAAACGGCTTAACGATCAGCCGAGAATGACGTGCAGGCGCGAGATACGGCTGTTGTGAATGCGCCAGGTGCCGTCCGCCTTGGTATAGGTTTCGTGGTAATGGCCCATGCCGTGCAGCGTCAGCGTGGTGCCGGTTCCGTCCCAGATCTGGTCTTCCATCGCGATCACGCCGCGCGCCTCGGTTTCGGACAGGATCTCGATTTCGTGGCAGTGGCCATGGTGGACGGTGCGCGACGTGCCCACCGCGCCTTCGATGAAGGCCGCGATCACATCGCCGCCGTGATAGACCCAGTTGTTGCTTTCTGCGGAGCGCCCGCTTTCGCCTTGACCGTCGAGCGATAAAGAAGTGCGCGCATCGAATGTGGCGTCGTCGGCGAAAATCGCGCGCAAGGCCTTGAAGTCCTTGCTGTCCATCAGACGGAAATAGCGCGCTTTCAATTGCTTGATCTCCTCGATGGCGATCAGGCGGGCGACGGGGTCGATGGCGGACATGAAAAGCTCTCCCAAGCATGTTTGGCCCGGAGACTAGCAGGCGCATCGGTTAGCGCGCCTGCGCCTTGTGTCAGTGGAACCAGCCCGCCAGCAGCGGCGGCGGGCCATATTCGTGAAACAGGTTAGCGATTACCACTGTCGCGAAAATGCCCAGAACGGCCATCAGGGCCCAGTGGAGCGGCCCGTTGGTGGTCACGCGATCGGGATCGGCGGCATCGTACCACACGGTATAGACGCTGTCGGGCGTCCAGCCGCGATGGACCTGCCGGGTAACCAGCGTGCGGCGCTCGCGCCCGTCGTGGGGGGTGTAGACGATCTCGTCCTCGACATGGCGCTGGTCTTCGCCGTCACGCCAGTTCCAACCGCGTGAGGTGAAGGTTGTCATGCCGGCAGACCAGAAATCCTCGCGCTGCTGCGCCTCGGTGTAGTCGCTGCGCCAGACCTTGGCGGCGGCGGGCCTCCACCCGGACAGCAGGCGCACGACCTGCCAGACGCTGAACACGAAGAACAGCCACGCGCAGAGAAGCGCCACGAGGATGAAGTCGGCCATGCGCGAAGGCATGGCACGGCGGTGCTTAAGGAACGGTTTGCTGCGCCAGCCGCGCCAGCTTTGGCCGGACGATCGGCACCGTCAGCATCGTGCTGCCCACCGCCATCAGCAGCAGCGCGGTGAAGGTCTCCGCGGTGATCACGCCCTTGTCAAGCAGCACGTTGACGAAGATGATCATGATGAGCGCCTTCGTTTGCAGCATCCAGCCTATCACCGAGGCCTCGCCCTTGCGCCAGCCGAGCATGCGTCCGGCCATGTGCACGCCCGCGAGCTTGCCGGCGACCGAGGCAACGAGGAACAGGGCGGCTGCGCCGAACACGGCCAAGCCACCCACGCCCCATTGCGTGCGCAGGCCCGTCGACAGGAAGAACACCGGCATCACGGTGAGCAGCAGGAAGGCGCGCAGGCTGTCGCGCCTTTCGCGGTCGAACCACTGCGCATCGAGCACCGCGCCCGCGAGGAACGCGCCGACCATGAAGTGCAGGCCGGACCAGTCCGCCGCGAAACCGACGCCCGCCAGCCAGATGAGGCCCAGATACCAGCGGTCGCTTTCGGCCACGCGCGCGATCATCCGGCGCACGCCCCATGCGGCCAGCGCGAAGCCGATGAGGAATAGCCCCTGCCGTTCGATCCGGTGCCAATCGACGAGGATCAGCGCCAGCACGCCCCAGATCGCCACGTCATCAAGACTGGCATAGCGCAGCAGCCGCTGGCCCATTGGTTCGCGGAAGATGCCGAGCTTTTCCATCAGGAGCACGAGAATCGGCAGCGCGGTGACTGCACAGGCCATGCCGATGCCCAGCACCGCCTGCGGATAGCTGCCGTTCAGGCCGATCCAGCCGGGGCTGCGCAGCAACAGCGCTGCCGCGCCGGCGCCAAGCGCCAGCGGGGTGAACAGTGCTGCGGACGAGGTAATCAGCGTCTCGCGCCGGTTGCTCCACGCGTCGGCCAGATCGAGTTCCAGGCCGGCGGCGAACACGAACATCATCACCGCCCACCACGCCACGCCATTCAGCGCGCCGACGACCTGCGGATTGAAAACAAAGGTGTAATAACCGGGAAACACCGCTCCCAGCACGCCGGGGCCGAGCAGGATACCGCCGACGATCTGCACCACCACCAGCGGGGCCCAGCCATCGGTGCGCAGCAGGCGCCACACGGCATAAGGCGCGGCGAGGATGATCGTCAGCGCGATCAGGAATATTTCGGTCGTGCCCATGTTTGCCCCTGCCCCGCCCCGCTTGCCCGGGAGACATGTCGGCCCCATGTTTGTCGCGAGGCCCGTTGCGGCCTTTGACCCGACGATGGCCTTGGTGCGCAAGGCGGAATACGAATACGTGCCCCCAAGCCCTGAACCAGAGGACGCCGCATGAGCCGGATCGAAAGTGATTCCATCGGCGAGATTGCCGTCCCGGACGACGCCTATTGGGGCGCGCAAACGCAGCGGAGCATCGAGAATTTCCCGTTTGGGGCGGGCGAGCGGATGCCGATTTACATCGTCCATGCGCTGGCACTGGTAAAACAGGCGGCGGCGCGTGTGAATCGCGGGCATGAGCTGGATGGCAAGCTGGCCGACGCCATCGAAAGCGCGGCGGCGGAAGTCGCGGCGGGGAAGTTCGACGATCATTTCTCGCTGGTGATCTGGCAGACCGGGAGCGGCACCCAGACGAACATGAACGTCAACGAGGTGATCGCAGGCCGCGCCAACGAGGTGCTGGCGGGCACGCGTGGCGGCAAGGTGCCGGTCCATCCCAACGACGATGTGAACCGTGCGCAATCATCCAACGACAGCTTTCCGACGGCGCTGCATGTGGCGGCTGTTGTGGCGCTCAACCGCGACCTGATGCCCGCGCTTGACCGGCTGTGCGGCGCGCTCTCGGCCAAGGCGGAGGCATGGTCCGGCATCGTCAAGATCGGGCGCACGCATCTGCAGGATGCAACGCCGCTGACGCTGGGGCAGGAATTTTCGGGATATGTCCAGCAGCTATGCGATGCAGCGGAACGGCTGCGCGATGCCGAACGATTCCTGCTACGTTTGGCGCAGGGCGGCACGGCCGTCGGCACCGGACTGAATGCACCAGCCGGTTTTGGCGATGCGGTGGCGGCGGAGCTTTCCAGCCTGACCGGTCATGCCTTTGTCACCGCACCCAACAAGTTCGAGGCGCTGGCCAGCAATGATGCGCTGGTGCAGTTTTCCGCTACGCTCGCGACGCTGGCGGTGGCGCTGACCAAGATTGCCAACGACATCCGCCTGCTGGGCTCCGGCCCACGCTCCGGGCTGGGGGAACTGGACTTGCCGGCGAACGAGCCGGGCAGCTCGATCATGCCGGGCAAGGTCAACCCAACGCAATGCGAGATGCTGACGATGGTGGCTGCGCAAGTGATCGGCAACCATCAGGCGGTGACCGTGGGCGGGATGCAAGGGCATCTGGAACTCAACGTGTTCAAGCCGATGATCGGCGCGGCGGTGCTGCGTTCGGTCCACTTGCTCAGCGTGGGGATGGCGAGTTTTGCCGAGCGATGCGTCGAAGGGCTGGAGGCCAACGAAGCGCGGATTGCGGAACTGGTCGAACGTTCGCTCATGCTGGTGACGGCGCTGGCGCCGGAGATCGGTTACGATAACGCGGCGAAAATTGCCAAGTACGCCCACGGTGAAGGGCTGACCCTGCGCGAGGCCGGGTTGGCGCTGGGGCTGGTGGATGCAGAGACGTTCGACCGGCTGGTGAGGCCGGGGGATATGGTTTGAACGGCGTGCTTACCTAGAAGGGCAGCGCGAAAATGGCCAAACCGATAACGACACCGGCCTGAACCATCGCGATCAGCTGAAGCTGCGTTGAAAACGGCTCCTTGCGCGTCTTGTGCCGGAAACGATGCCGCGCCCAGAACGCGCCAAGGGTGCCGCCGATCAGGGCCAGCAGCAGCAAATCCCTTTCCCGCACACGGCGAACTCCGGCGACGGCCTGCCGCTTGTCCGACCAGAACGCGACGATGGTCCATATGTTGATGACGGCCAGCCACAATCCGATTTTCAGCAACATAGGCGCATCAATCCAGATTCGGTCGCAGCCAGCGCTCCACCACCGGCAGGTCCATTCCCCGCCGCGCCGCATAATCTTCCACCTGATCGCGGCCGATGCGGGCGACGCCGAAGTACTGGCTTTCCGGGTGGGCGAAATAGAAGCCCGATACGGCGGCGGTGGGCAGCATGGCCTGCGATTCGGTAAGCACAATGCCCGCGTTCTCGCCGGCGTTGAGCAGGTCGAACAGGATCGGCTTCAGGCTGTGATCGGGGCAGGCGGGATAGCCGGGCGCGGGGCGGATGCCGCGATATTGTTCGCGGATCAGCGCCTCGTTGGTCAGCTGTTCGCCCGGCGCGTAGGCCCACAGCGTGGTGCGGACGTGCTGGTGCAGGCGTTCGGCAAAGGCTTCGGCGAAGCGATCAGCCAGGGCCTTGAGCAGGATGTCCGAATAGTCGTCGTGGCCGGCGCGGAATCGTTCCAGATGCGGTTCTATGCCGTGGATGCCCACCGCGAAGCCGCCCAGCCAGTCGCCATCGGGATCGATGAAATCGGCGAGGCAGAAATTGGCACGGTCGCGGCTTTTGCGGATCTGCTGGCGCAGGAACGGCAGGCGCACTGGCGGAATCGGGCCTTCGATGTGCAGCAGCACGTCGTCTTCCTCGCGCGCGCAGGGCCAGAACCCGGCGACGCCGCGCGCGGTGAACCACTTTTCCGAAACGATCTTCGCCAGCATCGCCTGCGCATCGGCAAACAGGCTGCGGGCGCTTTCGCCCACCACTTCATCGTCGAAGATAGCGGGGTAATTTCCGGCCAGTTCCCAGGCGCGGAAGAACGGCGTCCAGTCGAACACATCGACCAGATCGGCCAGATCCCATTCGGGGAATACGTGCAGGCCGGGCTGTTCGGGCGGCGGGGCCTTTTCCGACAAGTCGGGCTTGAAGCTGTTGGCGCGCGCGTCCTCAAGGCTGAGCAGGATCGTCGGTTCCTTGCCCGCGCGCACATCGCGCACGTGCTGGTAATCGGCGGCGGTGGCGGCGACGAATGGATCGCGCTGGGTATCTGACAGCAACTGGCTGGCGACGCCGACGGCGCGGCTGGCATCGAGCACGTGGATCACCGGACCTTCATAAGCGACATCGATCCGCAGCGCGGTGTGGACCTTGCTGGTGGTCGCCCCGCCGATCAGCAGCGGGATGGTGAATCCGGCGCGCTGCATTTCCTCAGCGACGGTCACCATCTCATCGAGCGAGGGGGTGATGAGGCCGGACAAGCCGATGATGTCGGCCCCTTCGTTTTTGGCGGTTTCGAGGATCGTGGTCCACGGCACCATCACACCAAGGTCGATCACTTCGTAGCCGTTGCACTGGAGCACGACGCCGACGATGTTCTTGCCGATATCGTGGACGTCGCCTTTCACCGTTGCCATCACGATCTTGCCCTTGGCCTTGGCACCCGGTTCCTTCGCCGCTTCGATGAAGGGGATGAGGTGGGCAACCGCCTTTTTCATGACTCGGGCGGACTTGACCACTTGTGGCAGGAACATCTTGCCCGCGCCGAACAGGTCGCCCACGGTGTTCATGCCGTCCATCAACGGACCTTCGATCACCTCGATCGGGCGGGGGAAAAGCTGGCGCGCTTCCTCGGTATCGTCGACGATATGCGCATCGATGCCCCGCACCAGCGCATGTTCGATCCGCCGCGCCACGTCCCAGCCGCGCCATTCCTCGGCGGCCTTTTCTGCGACGGCGTCCTTGCCCTTGAAGCTTTCGGCCAGCGTGATGAGGCGCTCGGTCGCCGTCTGGTCGCCGCCGGCGGCGGGCACGCGGTTGAGCACCACGTCTTCGCACGCTTCGCGCAGCACCGGGTCGATCTGGTCGTAGATATCGAGCTGGCCGGCGTTGACGATGGCCATGTCCATGCCCGCCGGGATGGCGTGGAACAGGAACACCGAATGCATCGCGCGGCGCACGATCTCGTTGCCGCGGAACGAGAACGAGAGGTTGGAAAGCCCGCCCGAAATATGGACGTGCGGGCAGCGCGCCTTGATTTCGCGCACCGCCTCGATGAAATCGAGTGCGTAGCGGTCGTGCTCCTCGATCCCGGTCGCCACGGCGAACACGTTGGGATCGAAGATGATGTCTTCGGGCGGAAAGCCGATGCCGACGAGCAGATCATAGGCGCGGGCGCAGATTTCGACCTTGCGCTCCTTGGTGTCGGCCTGGCCCTTTTCGTCGAAGGCCATGACGACGACGGCAGCACCGTAGGCCATGCATTTGCGCGCGTGGGTCAGGAACGCTTCTTCGCCTTCCTTCATCGAAATCGAGTTGACGATGGGCTTGCCCGGAACGCATTTCAGCCCGGCCTCAATCACATCCCACTTCGAACTGTCGATCATCACCGGCACGCGGGCGATATCGGGTTCCGCCGCGATCAGCTTGAGGAACGTGGTCATGGCGAAGACTGCATCGAGCAGCCCTTCGTCCATGTTCACGTCGATCACTTGCGCGCCGTTTTCCACCTGCTGGCGCGCGACCTCGACCGCCTTGGCATAGTCGCCCGCCAACACGAGCTTCTTGAACGCGGCCGAACCGGTGACGTTGGTGCGTTCGCCGACATTGACGAAACGGGCGGAGGAGGTGGTCTGGTTCATCTGCAACTCCCCCCTCCCGCTTGCGGGAGGGGTCGGGGGTGGGTTCTTCTTGGTTGGGGCGGTGTTGGCGTCTGCCCACCCCTAACCCCTCCCGCATGCGGGAGGGGGATTGTTATGCCATCACGAATGGTTCGAGACCGGCCAGCCGCGTCACCGTCTCAGGATGTGCCAACTGGCGCGGGGGCAACCCCTGCACCGCCTTGGCCATCGCCGCGATGTGCGCCGGCGTCGATCCACAACAGCCGCCGAGGATGTTGACCTGCCCGTGTTCCGCCCATTCGTGGACGAGACCAGCGGTGGTTTCGGGCATTTCGTCATACTGCCCCAGTTCGTTCGGCAGGCCGGCGTTGGGATAGACCATGATCAGCGTGTCCGCGATATCGGACAGCGCGCGCACGTGGGGCCGCAGCTGCGTCGCACCGAACGAGCAGTTGAGGCCGATGGTGACGGGCTTGGCATGGCGCACCGCGTACCAGAACGCCTCGACCGTGTGGCCCGAAAGGTTGCGGCCGGAAAGGTCGGTCAGCGTCATCGACATCATGATCGGCACTTCCCGGCCGAGTTCGAGTTCCAGCTGCTTGATCGCCATGATTGCAGCCTTGGCGTTCAGCGTATCGAACACCGTCTCCACCAGCACGAAATCCGCCCCGCCTTCGACCAGCGCGACGGCCTGTTCCTTGTACACATCGACAAGGTGGTCCCAGTCGATCTCGCGGAAACCCGGATCGTTGACATCGGGGCTGAGCGACAGGGTTTTGTTCGTCGGTCCTATGGCACCGGCCACGAAGCGCGGGCGGCCATCCTTGGCCTGATATTCATCGGCAATGCGGCGGGCCAGCCGGGCGCTTTCGAGGTTGATCTCGCGCACCAGATGTTCGGCGGCATAATCGGCCTGGCTGATGCGGTTGGCCGAAAACGTGTTGGTTTCGGCGATGTCCGCACCGGCTTCGAAATAGGCACGGTGGATCGATTCGGGCACTTCGGGCTTGGTCAGCGCGAGGATGTCGTTGTTGCCCTTCTGGTCTTTCGCCAGCCCCAGCGTGCCGGCATAATCGGCTTCGCTCAGCTTGAAGTTCTGGATCTCGGTGCCGAAAGCGCCATCGGTGATGAGGATGCGCTGGCTGGCCTGTTCGATCAGGGCGACGCGGGCGCCAGATGGAGTGAGGGCGGATGGGATCAGGGTCATGCCGCGTGCTCCGATTGTGCCGGGCGCAGGCCCAGCAGGTGGCAAATCGCATAGCTCAATTCGGCGCGGTTGAGCGTGTAGAAGTGGAAATCTCGCACTCCGCCCGCATAAAGCCGGCGGCAGAATTCGGCGGTGATCGTGGCGGCGACGAGTTGGCGCGAGGCCGGGTGCTTGTCCAGCCCCACGAACAACCCGTCCATCCACGCGGGGATTGCCGCCCCGCAGGCATCGGCAAACTTGCGCGCCTGGGCAAAATTGGAGACGGGCAGGATGCCGGGGATGACCGGCGCATCGATGCCTGCTGCCGCCAGCTTGTCGCGAAAACGGAAGAAAATTTCAGGCTCGAAGAAGAACTGGCTGATCGCACGGGTGGCACCGGCATCGAGCTTGCGCTTCAAGTTGTCGATATCCGCCTGCGGACTGGCCGCATCCGGGTGGGTTTCGGGATAGGCGGAAACGGAAATCTCGAACGGCGCAATCTGCTTCAGCCCCGCAACGAGTTCCGCCGCTCCTGTATAGCCTTCGGGATGCGGGGTGAACGGCACGCCCGGCGCGCCCATATCCCCGCGCAACGCGACGATGTGGCGCACGCCCGCTTCCCAATAAGCTTCGGCCACTTCGCGGATTTCAGCCTTGCTGGCATCTACGCAGGTGAGGTGCGCGGCGGCGGGCAGCTTGGCCTCGCGGATGATGCGTGCCACCGTATCGTGCGTGCGATCGCGGGTGGAGCCGCCCGCGCCATAGGTGACCGAAACGAAGCGCGGGGCGAGCGGGGTGAGCATGGTGACCACGGCCCACAACTGCTCCATCAGCGCGTCGGTCTTTGGCGGGAAGAATTCGAAGCTCACCGCGATATCGCCCGGCAGACCGGCGAACAGCGGCGTGTCCAGCGCGGTGCGCGCTTCGCGCAGCTGGTCGAAAGAAAGCGTTTCGGGTGTGCTGGCCATCAGGGTTTCCTTGCCGCCAGTCGCGGCTCGATGCGGGAGATGCTGTCGTCGCGGCGCAGGCCGGTCCACAGCTTGACGATGAGTTCGTGCCCCGCCAGTGCGCGTTCGGCGGACAGGGCAAAGCCGGCATCGGCCAGCAGTTCGCCGATCTGCGCATCCGAAAAGCCGAGGCGGGCGTGGGCGTGTTCGATGCGCAATTCCTCGCGATCGTGCGCGGCGAAATCGACGATGGCGATGCGGCCGCCCGGCGCGGTGACGCGCGCGGCCTCGGCCAGCACGGCTTCGGGGGCGAGCGCATAGTGCAAAACCTGGTGGAACAGGACGGTATCGAAGCTGGCGGCGAGGAACGGAAGCTGCGCGAAATCGCCCTGAACCAGCGCGACCTGATCAGCGGGCAGATGCTGCAGCCGGGTGCGGGCAAGGCGCAGCATGTCCGGGCTGCGGTCAAAGGCAGTGACGTGGCTGGCCCGCGCGGCGAACACTTCGGCCATGCGCCCGGTGCCGGTGCCGACGTCGAGAAGGCGGCCCAATGTTGCGGGCGCAAGTTCATCCAGCATGGCCGCCAGTGCGGTTTCGACCGGGCCATCGGCAATGTGTAGACTGCGCAGCGAATCCCATTCCGCCGCGTGGCGCGCAAAATAGTCCACCGCGTGCGACTGTCGCGCGGTGCGAATGGCTTCGAGATGCTGGCGGTCTTCGGCGCATTGGCGGGCGAATGCGGCGTCTGCTTCTTCCGCAGCGGCAAGCGTGCGAGCCAATGCAACGGCCAGAGCCCCCTTCGATGTTTCGCCGATGGCGGTGCGCAGGAATACCCAGCCGCCTTCGCGCCTGCGCTCCGCCAGCCCGGCATCACACAGGATCTTCACATGGCGCGAAACGCGTGGCTGGCTTTGACCGAGCACTTGGGCCAGTTCGCCCACCGCCAGTTCCATGCTGGCGAGCAGCCGCATGATCCGCAAACGCGTGGGATCGGCAAGGGCGCGAAGGGAGTCCAGCAGGGTCATCGTGGGTTCCGCATAAAGCAAACCTTATATCCGGCAAGCCATATAAAGATTTCCTTATATCAAGTTCCGGTTTGCCCTGCCCCTGTCGCGGCGATATGAACCGGCCACCTTCCGGCGCATGTGCCAAAAGCGGCGACCGGACAAGTTATCGTAAAGAGGGATCACATGAAGAAGTTCGCCATCATCGCCTTCGCGGCCGCATCCGCCCTGTCGCTCGCCGCCTGCGGCAAGTCCGACGACGCTTCGGACAAGGCGACCGCCGACAATGTGGAAATGCCGGCGGACGAACTGCCCGCGACCGAGCCTTCGATGGCTGCGCCAGCGCCGATCGAAGAAGCCGCACCTGCCGCCGATGCATCGCAAGCAGCGCTTTCGGCCGAGGACGCCGCCAAGAGCGCTGCCGACAGCGCCGTTTCGGCCGCCGAAGCTGCCAAGGCTGCCGCCGCGGAAGCCGAAAAGGCTCAGTAATTAGCCATTCGTGGGATTTGATGGGGGACGGGTGGCCACACGGCTCCGTCCCCTTTTTCATTTGCAGGAGATGCCACCGATGCGCGCAATCATGATGACGGCCAGCGCCGCCCTGCTTCTTGCCGGGTGCCAGCAGGATTCCGACCCCGGCCCCGGCGGCGTGACGCGCGGCGAGGCGAAAGCGCTGGATGAAGCAGCCGAAATGCTGGAAAAACGCCCTGCGCCGCCGCTGGTCGATGCCACCGTGCCCGCCGATGCCATGCAGCCCGAACCGCAGGCCAGCGCCAGCGCGGATTAAGCGCCCCGCCTACCGCCGTTCGCGGAAGAAGCCGCGCAGCAAATCCGCCGCCTCACCCTCGCCCATGCCGGCATAGACTTCGGGACGGTGCAGGCATCCCGGCTGGTCGAACACCCGCGCGCCATGTTCCACAGCGCCGCCCTTGGGATCGGGCGCGGCATAATAGACGCGGGCGATGCGGGCATGGACGATCGCCCCCGCGCACATCGCGCAAGGTTCCAGCGTGACCCACAGGTCGCAGCCTTCAAGCCGATCCTGCCCCAGCGAGGCCGCCGCCGCGCGAATCGCCAGCACTTCGGCATGAGCGGTAGGGTCGCACATTCCACGTGGCGCATTGTGGGCCACTGCGATCACCGCGCCGCCCTTGACCACGACTGCGCCGATGGGCACTTCGCCCGCCAGCGCGGCAGATTGCGCCTGATCGAGCGCCATGCGCATGGGTTCGGGTAACGGCCAGCGAGTCATGATCCGGCTCTAAGCCACGAATCCTTGACTTGGCCACGTGAATCGATAAGAGCCGCGCCTTCCCGATAAGTGTATCGAACTTTCGAAGCGAGTTATAAGCCATGTCGCGCATCTGCGAACTGACCGGTAAGGGCCGCCAAGTCGGTCACAACGTAAGCCACGCCAATAACAAGACCAAGCGTGTGTTTCTGCCCAATCTGCAGAACGTGACGCTGATGAGCGAGAAGCTGGACCGCAGCTTCAAGTTCCGCGTTTCGACGCACGGTCTGCGTTCGGTCGAACACAACGGTGGCCTCGACAACTGGCTGATCAAGCAGTCGGACGAAAAGCTGAGCCCGCGCGCGCTGAAGGTAAAGCGCGATCTGGTGAAGTCGGCCAAGGTCGCCGCCTGAACCTGGTATGGCCGGGCAAAAGCCCGGCCGCTTACCGGAAACGCAGCTTGAGCACGAGTGTTCGCTGCAGGGCAACCATCAGGTTGCTGTCCGATATCAGCCAGATGGATATGGACCCGTCCGCTTCGCGCGTGACGGCCATTCCTTCGTAGTTATCGCGAATGCGCGGGTCGTCGATCCGCGCAATTTCGTGCGTCTGCAGCACGGCCCCCGCACGCAACTGCGCCGGGTCTGCCGTCAGGATCACGCTGCGAAATCCCGCGATGGTGAACTTGCGGCCGAGCACCAGCAACCGTCCATCGGGCAATTGCGCCAGCTCGGTGGGACGATAGCCTTCGGGCATCGCCAGTTCGAACCGGCCGGGCGTTTCGAACGACTTGGGCATCCCCGCAAATACCAGCCCCGGATGCAACCGCCGGTTGAACGTGTGGGCATAGACCTCGCCCACGATCACCAGCCGTCCGTCCGCCAGCCGCGCCATCGCTTCCGGCCCCTGGTTTTCCGGCCATTCGCGCAGGGCGGGCACTGCGATCATGCCGACGGGCCGCATGGCCGGCGTCATCCACAGCAGGTTCAGCGCATTCTCATAGCCGACGAGCACCTGCTGCGTCTGCGGATCGACGATCAGGCTTTCGGAATCCGCCTGCATGCGGATGCCGGGAATCTCGGTATGAAACGGTCGGCCCAGCACCGGCTGCCACGGGCCCGGCGCATCGGGTGCCGGAAAGATCATGAAAGTGTTGCGGTCGCCCACCGATATAAACCGGCCATCGGCAAACTGGCCCAGCGCGGAAAAGTTGCCGAACCCCCGGTCTGACGAGGTCAATTGCCACGCCCCTGCCAGTTTCAGACCGCCAAGATCTGGCATGCCGCCCGACCCGACCAGCCCGGGCATCAGGTCGATCCGGCCGACATGCGGATTTTCGAAGCGCGGCCATTCGCCCGGCTCTTTGAAGTAGGTGTAGTCGGCCTTGTCGCGCACGGCGAACGTCGCCATCGCCGCGAGGCCGAGCAGGATCGTAAAAATCAGCCGCATCAACGCGGGCGATGCCACACCATTAGGTCCGGAGATACTGAACGATAGTTAGCTGACCAACAAGGGTGCCGGCCGCCGACCGCCCCAGACAGGATTCCGCGAAGGCATCGCAACGAAATTAACGCCTCAAACCGTCCACGACCGGCGCCGCACCATGCCGGATCAAAAATCTTGCGCGATTCCCGCGACTTCGCTCGCACGCACAAATCCGGATATCCGCCATCATAATCGGTTAACGCTGCTCCTCCGGCTGGCCTCGCTTACGATAAATTAACCTTTCATGTTCATTAGTCCTATGGTTAATGGCGTTAAACACCCCTTGATCTTGGGGTAATGCCACCAGGGAATGGCAAGAAGGGGCTGATTCATGCGGGTTCTGCTGATCGAGGACGAGCCGACTACGGCCAAGGCAATCGAGCTTATGCTCACGACCGAAGGCTTCAATGTCTATTCGACCGATCTGGGCGAGGAAGGCCTCGATCTGGGCAAGCTCTATGATTACGACATCATACTGCTCGACCTGAACCTGCCCGACATGCACGGGTACGATGTTCTCAAGAAGCTGCGCGTCGCCAAGGTGCAGACGCCGGTACTGATCCTTTCGGGCATTTCCGAAATGGACAGCAAGGTCCGCAGCTTCGGCTTCGGCGCCGACGATTACGTGACCAAGCCTTTCCACCGCGACGAACTGATCGCGCGCATCCACGCTGTCGTCCGCCGTTCGAAGGGCCA
>DAICYJ010000130.1 GCA_027311705.1 Novosphingobium sp.
CAGCGTCGGAGCCGTCTGCCACCTCAGTCGGCCCGGCATGACGCCGCCAGACAGGCTGACTGAAACCGTGCCCAGGCAAATCGCCGATCAGTTCATCCTCGAAAATGCCCGCAACCAGCGCTTGGGCTCAGTTTTCATCCCTTGCTCTGTCCCTTGCCGGTTCCGGATCATTCCGGCCCTTGGCTATTACAAACGCCACTCGCGGCATCCGCTCGAAAGTTCGTGACCGGCGCTCTTTTGCCCAATTGAGAGCGCTGTTCACCGGCTCGCCAGCGAATGCAGAGGCCTCAGGCGGTCGAGCGATTTCCACACCGATCTCCGTCTTCGTCCGCAGTGACTGGCCAAAGAATGAAGGTGCGCCTCGGTTTCTCAAAGATTCAGCAATCCACGCGGGGTTCGACTGCCGTCGGCACCGGAGCAATTCGCTCGCGAAGCCAGCCTGCCATGAAGATCGGCCTTCCGCGAGGGCGCCCTTCCCAACGGAGGAAATCGGCCGACGCAGGGGATTCCAGCGCCGGCCGATCGCCTTCAGGAGTGGCGCCCGTGGTTCGGATTGTGGTGACCGTCGGCCACGGCCATGCGGCCTGCCTCGGCGTCTGCCGCTGCCATCCGCATCACCGCGGGACGTTCCCAGGTTTCCCTGGTGGGGTCTTGCTTGGTCATGTGTGCCTCGCGTTCTGTTGCGTTCCTGTGGTGCCAAGGGTCCGGAAATCCGGAAATTCCATGACGGTTTTTGATATGTAAAAGACCGGATGTCCGCAAGTAATCGGGCCGGTAGTTGCACCCGTATCGGGGCTATATCGCCGCATTTTGCGCACTGTCCTGCCAATCTGGATCAATCAACGTAGTTCTACTTAGTCCGTTCATTTGCGATTGCAGCATGAAGGGTGCGCCAATTGGCCAATCGCGTGGAGATTGAGCGCGCTGCAATGCATGATTCTCTATCATGCGGGCCTCAGCCTCAAAGCTTTCGAAACTCCACGCTCGCCGAAAGGCGAAGATCGGCACCGTGGCGAGAAGGCGCATCGCATCGGCCAGATAGCCAGGCCCGCGGCCCACGTGATCGGCGATGCGTCGGCGATAGATGCTGGAGGTGAGCGCGTTGGCAGCGGCAAGACCGGTCAACGACTCTACTCCGCCGGCCAGGCCTTCGTCGATCTGCAGGTGATAGATCCCTCCGACAGGCAACAGGTCAGCGCCGGGAAGGCGGGCCATGGTCAACTCGTATTTGTCGGCTTCCCAAGGCAGGGGGCGGGCAGGCTCGCGCCCGCGCCCCAGCGCTTCGATTGATTCGCGCCATAATCTCAGTCGGGGCAGGCCCGCGCTCGCAAGTGCCCGGCCGCTCGCGTCAAACCGCACCGCGCACACGTCGTCGGTGAACAGGTCATACCCCTGCGCTTCGAACCAGGCCGCCAGCGTGGACTTGCCCGCACCGGAATCGCCACAAAAAAGAAATGCTTGGGCGCCCACGCGCACCGCATTGCAATGGATCGGCAGGAGGGCGCGCTGGTGCAGCACCGCGCCCAGCACGGTGCCCGTGAGGAACAGGTCGACCACACCGTCGGCCACGCCAGGTTCCGGCATGACAGTCACGCGGCGTCCGTTTGCGATGTGAAAACGCGCCACGCCCGGCACATGCAGGAACAGGCCATCGTCCACGCGGGCAAGTTCGAGGCAATCGTCTTTCACGGTTTGCGCCGGTGTGGCTACCTGACCCGCAACAATCTCCACATCGGCCGTTTCACGCCCACTGATGCGGCGCAATTCCAGCCCCGTGACCGCGCGATAGCTTGCAACAGCGAGCCCGAACAGGCGATAGGTGGCCGGGGCCTGTGCGGTTGCTTGGGAACTCATCCTGCGTAGTTTTGCTGAGGGGCCGCCCCGGCACAAGCAGGGATGCCCCCGGATTAGCGCCGGTTCCGATCTATTCCTAAGGCTTCAGCCCGCCGCCCAGCGTGCGGTAAAGGTCCACCATGTTCGTCGCCCGCGTTAGCCGCGCGCTAACCAGCGCCTGCCGCGCGGCATAGGCAGTGCGCTGCGCGTCCAGCGGTTCCAGATATCCTGCGATGCCGCCGGTATAGCGAGACTGCGAAATTCGCGCTGCCTTGGCTGTGTTATCCGCCAGCGATTGTTGCGCTGCCAGTTTCGCGTCGATTGTGCCACGCCGGGCCAATGCGTCGGCCACTTCGCGAAACGCGGTCTGGATGGCCTTTTCATACGTGGCCACGGCAACGTCGCGGCTGGCTTCGCTATAGGCCAAGTTGCCGCTGCGCGCGCCGCCGTCGAAAATGGTCTGCGAAACGCCTGCGCCGGCATTCCAGCGCAGGCCGTTGGAAAACAACGAACCCAGCGCGTTGCTGGCAAAGCCCAGTAGCCCGGTGAGCGAAATTGTGGGGAAGAAAGCTGCCCGCGCCGCGCCGATATCGGCATTGGCGGCCCGCAGGCGGTGCTCGGCCGCCAGCACATCGGGCCGGCGCAGCAGTACTGCGGAATCGACGCCCACCGGCAGGGCCACAAGCGTCTGGTCGCCCGCGCCCAGCGTCGGCGGCAACAGGTCAGCGGTCACGGGGGCGCCCACCAGAAGGTCCAGCGCGTTTTTCGCTTGTGCCAGATCGGTGGTGTAATCGGCCACTGCCGCAAGGGCGCTGTCCACCTGAGTTTGTGCCTGCGCCACGTCCAGCCCGGTGCCGATGCCCAGGCTTTCGCGCCGCTGATTTACTTTCAGCGATTGTTGCTGGCTGGCCAGCGTCTCACGCGCGACGGACAGGGCATCCGCGGTGGCGGCATACGTCAGCCACGCGGTAGCGGTCTCGGAAACGATCGCAATCTGTGCCGATTTGCGGCCTTCCTCGCTCGCCAGCCATTCCTCGAACGCGGCGCGGCTCAAGTTGCGCTGGCGGCCGAACAGATCGATCTCGAATGCCGAGATCCCAACGTTCAGGCCATAGTTCTGGTTGGTCCCTGATGTGTTTATTGTGCCGCTGCCGCCCGTGCTGAAACCGGATGTCGATTGCCCGCGCGAAACGGTGGCGTCGGCGCTGGCGCCTATGGTCGGCAACAGGCCGGCACGTTCCACCCGGTATAGCGCCCGGGCCTGCGCCACATTGGCGACGGCAATGCGCAAGTCGCGGTTGTTCGCCAGCGCTTGCGCGATGACGCTCTGCAACCGCGCATCGGTGAAGAAATCGTGCCAGCCGAGCTCATCCACCGCTGTGTCGCCCGCGCCCAGCGCTGGATATGACGCTCCTTGCGGAAGCGCGGGCGGCACCGGTGCTGTGGGCCGGATGTTGGCCGGGGCAAGGTTGCACGCTGCCAATGAAAACAGCGAAGCAGCTGTGAGAAACGCGCGGAACCGGATCATGCCACTACCTCGTCACCATGCGGGGCGGGAACGCCGGCGGGTTTTGGCTTGCCGTGGAACCAGCGCTTCACCAGCACGAAGAACAGCGGCACGAACAGGATCGCCAGCAGCGTGGCCGAAATCATGCCGCCCATCACCGCGGTGCCGATGGCGCGCCGCCCGTTGGCACCCGCGCCGCTCGCCAGTGCCAGCGGCATCACGCCGGCGATGAAGGCCACACTGGTCATCACGATCGGCCGGAAGCGGAGCTTCGCGGCTTCCAGCACAGCTTCGAGCGGTGCCAGCCCGCGCGACACTCCGGCCTCTGCAAACTCGACAATCAGGATCGCGTTCTTGGCGGAAAGGCCAATGGTGGTCAGCAGCGCGACCTGAAAATAGATGTCGTTGTCGAACCCGCGCAGCGTCACGGCCAGCACGGCACCGATCACGCCCAGCGGGATCACCAGCAGCACCGCGACCGGCACCGACCAGCTTTCATACAGCGCGGCCAGACACAGGAAAATGAAGAACACCGACACCACATAAAGCAGCCAGGCCTGGCTGCTGGCGGCGCGTTCCTGATAGGAAAGGCCGCTCCACGCCACGGCATAGCCACCCGCAAGGGCATTGGCGTGCTGTTCCGCAATGTTCATGGCCTCGCCCGAACTGG
>DAICYJ010000134.1 GCA_027311705.1 Novosphingobium sp.
GCGGAAGTAGTCGCTCGCGAGTGTGGAGGCGGCCTGAAAATACGACGTGGTGTCGCCCGCACCAACCTTCAACTTGGAATGGGTGTAGGTGTAGTTGGCCACCAGCAAAAAGCGGCGACTGTCAAAAAATCCGCCCCAGTCCGCCACGTCGAAGTACTTCTGGAATTCCACTTCCGCGCCGTAGAGATCTGCCTTCGGCGCGTTGGCGAAGCTGGTGACGAAATCCTCGCCGCTCACGAAGCTTTCGATCGGCTTGTCGATCCGTTTGTAGAACGCGGCCACCGAAAAGCGCTGTTCGGGTGCGAAATACCATTCGTAGCGGGCTTCGGCGTTGGTCAGCTTGCCGTCGACCAGGTTCGGGTTGCCGCGGTACATGCGGTTGCTGTCCGGGTCGAAATAGAACTGGTAGACCAGCTCGCGAAACTGTGGCCGCGCGATCGTTTTGGAAGCATTGAGGCGGAACTCCATGTCCGGCCGGAACTGCCATGTCAGCGTGGCGGCGGGCAGCCAGTAGTGATTGTTTAGCGATGTGGGCGCGGTGAGCAGCGGACCGGAATTGAACACCGCGATGGGCGAGACGATTTCCTTGGCCGTTTCATAGCGCACGCCCGCATCGAGCTTGAGCTGGTCGGTCAAATCGACCACCGCCTTGCCGTATCCCGCGTGGCTTTTCAGCGTGGCGAGGAAGGAAGGCGCGCCTTCGTTGGTTTCAATCAGCTTGATGCCGAAGTATTTGACGACCGCGCTGCCCAGCAGGAAATCGGGGCGGAACATGCCCACGCCCGACGGGAAATCGTTGGTCGCCTGGAACTGGAAGTCGCGGCGCGTGCTGGTGCGGCTGGTATCGTTGTAGTTGTAGCCGGCCGATACGGTGATCGTCGGCGCGACCTTGTAGGTCACGTCGATCCCACCGGACCACAGGTTTTCGTTAAGGTCGGAGAAACTGACCGTGGCGTCGCCGCCGTTGCCATTGTTCAGCCGGTTGACGAAATACTGGCCATAGGGGTCAGATGCAACGTTGGTGCGCACGTATTCGAACGACAGCTCGTAAGGCGCCTCGCGCTGCGAATTGGCATAGGCGCCGCGCAAATCGACGCTGAGGTCGGGCAGGGGCTTCAGTTCCGCGACGATCTGGGTGTCGATCAGTTGGCGCTCGTACCAAGCGGTATCCTGCTGCTGGAAATCGACCAGCGTCTGGTTGCGCGGGCCAAGCCCCAGCCGCACGTGCTTCAGCGTGTCGCGGATGTAGAGGTTGGTCCAGCGGACCTTGTTGTCGCCGAATTCCAGACCAAGCCCGAGCAAGCCGTTGACGACGATGCGGTTGTTCGTGGTGACGCGGCGGAAGTTGTTCTGCAGCAGCGCGAGATCGGAGCTCAGCGAGTTCTGGTTGATCGCATCGCGCGACACCCACTTGTTGCTGTATCCGGCCGCCGCGATCACGCCCAGCCGTGCGCCGCCAAGGTCGAACGACTGGCCGGCGGAGAGCGAGGCCGAAGCATTGGGCGGCATGTGCTTCCACCGGCGCAGCAGGCCGTTGCGGCGGTTGACGATACCCTGCGCCAGCGCGACGTTGTCGACAGTTCCCGAACTGATGCGATCGCCGCTGGCAAGGAAGCTGGCGAGGGCCGGCGTCAGGTTGCGCTGGCCGTTGTCGAACCCGCTCCAGTCCGAACTGCTGCCGAGGTAGGTATAGCCGAGGTTACCAGTCGTTTCTGTATCGCCCGAAATGCCGCCGCCGATACTCAGGAACCCTTCTTCGGGAATGGCCTTGGTCGTCAGGTTGATCACGCCGCCGCCGAACTCACCGGGGAAGTTGACCGAGTACGACTTCTGCACAAGCGACGACGCGACGATGCTGCTGGGGAACAGATCGAGCGGCACCACGCGCTTGAGCGGTTCGGGGCTGGGCAGGGGCGATCCATTGAGCAATGCCAACGAATAGCGATCGCCAAGCCCGCGCACATAGACGTAGCCGGATCCGACGACGCTGAGGCCGGTGACGCGGCCGAGGGCACCCGCGATATTGCCTTCGCCGGTGCGCGCGATTTCCTTTTCGGCGAGCACCGAGACGACTTGCGCCGCGCCGCGCTGGATGTTGCGGTCGCGCGTGCCGGTGACGACGATCTGGCCGGGGACGGAAATGTCGGTTGGGGCTTCTGTGGCCTGTTCGACCGCCTGAATGTCTGTGGGTGATGCAGGCGCGGCAGCGTTGTCAGCCGGCGCGCTTTGGGCCTGGGCCAGCGCGGGAAGCGCCAGCGCGGTGGAAACCAGCAGCATCGATGTCAGCCGCGGCATGTTCATGTCGAATTCCCCCTGGGAATAAACTGTGCGACCAAGGGGGCAGCCGTTGCCGGCCGCCCCCCGAAAGTTCGATCAGGCGGCCGTTCAGGCGGTCGGCAGCGAGATGCAGTCCGTGCCGGTCGTGCCGAAGTTCGCCGCGCCGCTGTTGCAGGTCCAGCCGGCGAACCATGTGTCGCTGCTGTCCTTCACTGCGCCGATGTAGGTCGTCTTGTCGAAGAACGACGACAGTGCAGTGGCATCGAAAGCGGTAACGCCGGTTTCGTTGGCACCGTTGATGTACACGCCCGTCAGGGTCGAGGTCAGCGCATCGGTGTTGCCGTTGGCGCCCGATCCGAACTGGGTCGATACTTGCGCCGCCGTGTAGGAACCGCTGCCGATGAACTTCGTGGCACTGCACGAAAGCGCCACCGAACGTGCGGTGAGCGTGGCCGGGGTTGTGCCCGATCCGTTCATGCGGATGCATTCGTTGTTCGGCGTGGCGACGATGCCGTTGGCCAGCGTGAGGTCGGCGTTTCCGCGCAGCAGGATGGAGGCCTGGTCGTTGGCTTCGTTGCTGCTGCTCGTCTGCGCCTGGATCGCGGTGAAGTTCACGATCTTGGTATCATGGCGCGGCAAATCGCCTTCGTTGCCGTTGCTGTCCACTTCCATCAGCGCGTCGCCGGCACCCGAACGCTGGATCAGCAGCAGGTACTGGAAGAAGCCGCGCAGGCCGGTGTCGATATCGAGGCTGTCGTCGTCGGCACCAACCGAGATGTAGTGCTTCATGCGCACCACCCCGCCGAAGAATTCCGCACCGTCGTCCGAACTGTTGAAGCTCTGGATGTATTCGAGCGTCGTGGCCGAACCGACGCCTTCGGTGGTGAGCGCCTGAAGTTCGCGGTCGGCGCCCAGCACATAGCCGGAATATCGGATCTGGACGTACTGCAAGGTGCCGCTGCTGTCGGCATCGTCCGCACCGCCGAACAGCGCGGGATCGGGCGCACCTTCGGTCTGGCGTTCGCAGGTGCCCGATCCGACCGAACCGGTGGTGCAATCGGTGATCTTGGCACGGCCCATCAGCACCACGCCGCCCCACTGGCCTTGCGAGGTTTCGGTGTTGAGCCCCAGCACATTATCGCGGCTGGTGAACACGATCGGCGCGGTGGCGGAGCCGACGGCGCTGATCTTGTTGCCGCGGTTGACCGCGAGCCACGAGGTGCCGGTATTGCCGAAGAAGATCGCACCGGGTGCGATCGTGAGCGTGACGTTGCTGTCTGACGCGGTCTTGGTGAAGCCGCCATCGGTTCCGACATCGACCCGGCCGTTGAGCGCATAGAGCAGGCCGGCGATCTTGGGCAGCGAAACGGATCTGTTGATCCGCGAAGGCAGGGTGCAGACGCGCCATGTGCCGGTGGGGCCGGTGATCGTGCCGGAATCGGTCAGCCCCTGCGGATCGGCGATGGTTGGGCAGCCCGAGGCGGGGGTCACGGTGCCGGACGTGGGGGTCGGCGTGGGCGTGGGCGTCGGGGTGGGCGAGGGATTGATGATGACATCACCGCCGGTGCCCGGCGAGGCGAGGTCTTCCGGTCCGCAACCGGCGACGGTCAGCGCGGCGCAGCTGGCGAACAGCAAGGATTTGATCTTCACGACAGGTCCCCTTGAAAATCGGTCGAGCGAGTGAACTCAACGGCTTGGGGCTGGCGTATGATTGTGGTGTGACTGTATATTTACATCTCAAAACATGCAGGATTGTGACCATTGGTTGATCGATCGATTTCTTGCCTCGTTCGAGAATTGCTTGGTTTGTTCCACATTCTGCCGTTCAAAGTGCACACTCCAGCGCAGATTCTGCCAATTGGTGTGCGAGCGTCGCGCTGTCTGTGAACGAACAGCCAAAAACCGAGTCAAAAAAAGATTGGTCCGGTTCAGCGGGGCTGTCGTTTGCGCAACCGATTGCGAACGTATTGTCATGAAGTCTGATGTTGCCGAATCCCTGCAGTTTGGGGATTCCAACCCTTTCGGTGCGTCGATAAGGGCAATTCGTTAGGGTCCAAGGCGCCTTCATGGTATGGTATCGCGTTCAGCGCCATCCGGGTGTGATGAACAGTCGGGTATGGCTTTCGCACCGCGAGTCTCCGGCCCCCGAAGGCTGCGGCCATGGAATTTTTTACGCCCCTGCGACCCGAGGGTTCAAGCAGCCTAGGCATGGCACTCGTCATGTCGTCTGCTGTGCCGCTTGTTCTTTTGAGCGATCAGCTTGTCGTGCAGGCTGCCAGTCATTCATTTTGCCACACATTCGACCTCGACGGCGATAAGGTTGTGGGACGGGAGCTTTTTGAGCTCGGCGACGGGGAATGGAACGTTCCCCAGTTGCGAGCGCTGCTCAAGGCAACCGCATCCGGACATGCGAACATCGATGCCTACGAGATGGATCTCAAGCGCCCTGGCCGGCCGGACTGCACGCTAGTGTTGAATGCCCACATACTCGATCATGATGACAGCGAAGCAATGCGGCTGGTCCTTGCCGTCAGTGACGTCACCAAGATCAGGCAAGCCGAACGGGCTGTGCGTGAGGCAGAGCGCGAAAAGGATGCGCTGGTGCGAGAAAAGCAGGTCCTTTTGCAGGAATTGCATCACCGGGTGGCCAACAGCCTGCAGATCATCGCCAGCATTATGATGCAGCGTGTGCGCAGCGTTCAATCGGAAGAAACGCGCGCTCATTTGCGCGATGCACACCACCGCGTCATGTCGGTGGCAACGCTGCAGCGTCAGCTCGCTTCGACCGCGACCGGGCAGGTCGCTTTGGGATCGTACCTGACGGACCTTTGCGCCAGCATCAGCGCGTCGATGATTGCAGATCCAGACAAGCTGTCCCTCACCGTCAACGCAGACTCCAGCGTGACCACCGGAGACCGGTCGGTCAGTATCGGCCTTATCGTGACCGAACTGGTGATCAACGCGCTGAAGCATGCCTTTCCGACCGGAACCCCATGCGGTGCCATCAAGGTCGGTTTCTCTTCCGACGGGGAAAGCTGGTGTCTGACGGTCGAAGACAATGGCGTGGGCATGCCTGCGAATTTTGCCGAGGCAAAGCCGGGGCTGGGGACGGGCATTGTCAACGCCTTGGCAGGCCAGCTGTCCGCCACTGTCTCGGTGACGAGCGCAAGTCCGGGCACTCTGGTGACCGTGCATCACAAGCTGGGTGATACAATGGCGCAGATTACATCCAAAGGCCCGGAAGCCGCGAAACTCGCATAACCGGGAAGCGGATTGATGGATCCGCCGACGCGAAGGTCTTCGTGCGTTGGAGGGACGCGCGCATTGTGATCCTGCCGAAGGCGCCAACAGCGCGTTGTTCGACCAGGAAAATCGATGGTGACCCCTACGGGAATCGAACCCGTGCTTCAGCCGTGAGATGGCTGAACCGAAGTCCATTGGTGTCGATCATTTCGTTGACCAAGGGGGCATTTTTAAAGTTCTCGGCGCTGACCATCATTGCTGTTGCTTCGGACATGGCAGCCGATGCTTCCGGCATGGCTGCGGATGATGCCGATAAAGCAGCAAATGCGGGGACGTTCCTCACGCCGTCACCAACAATCCTTTTGCCGTCGATGCAGGAACCAGCCAAGCGAACAGCGCTACTCATGACCCATCACCTTCGCAAGATGACGATGGCGAGAAGACCGGGGAATAGCTTTAACGCGGATTGCTGCCAGCGAGCAGGGCACGGAGAGTCCCTTGCCGAATTCGAGATTGTCGACCGGCTTGCGCTCTTTACGCGTCAGCAAAACTGGCGTCATTGAGTTCGCGTTGCTGTCAATGAAAGTCTCGGGATCGCGGGATTATTCTGGCATTGCGTGGATGGCCTTGAGTGTGCGGGCGCTGGGGGTGAGTGATTTCGTCGCCGTGTGACAGATCAGAGGTCAGTTCTCTCTGGTCCGACAGGTGGCCGAGCAACGATGTGCGATCGATGATGCGGTGGGCCATCAGATGGACCACGCCTTCGTCGCTGCGCTGGATTTCACCCTCGATCAGCATCAGCCGTGCGCCCATGACGGCGCGGCGCTGGCTCTCCATGTCGCGCGCCCACAGCAGCGCGTTGACCAGGCCGGTTTCATCCTCGATCGTGATGAACACCGCATTGCCCTTGCCAGGGCGCTGGCGGGTCAGCACAACCCCGGCGGTGCGGACTTTCCGGCCATCGCGGGCGGCGTTGGTTTCGGCGCAGGTCAGCACGCCTTCCTTCGTCAGGCCATCGCGCAGGAACTGCATGGGATGCGCCTTCAGCGACAGGCGCGTGGTCTGATAATCGGCGACTACTTCCTCGGCCAGCGGCATGGCGGGCAGGCGCGCATCAGGTTCGTTTCCGAGTTCGGGCGCATCCGCAAAGGCAAACAGCGGCAACTGGGTCGCCGGCGTGCGGCGCACGTCCCACAAGGCGTCGCGGCGCGGTTGACCCAGCGATCCGAAAGCGTCGGCATCGGCCAGCTTGCGCAGGGCGAGCGGGGGCAGCGCGGCGCGCCGGGCCAAATCTTCCGCAGACACGAAAGGGATTGCCTGACGGGCATCAACGATCGCACCAGCCCAGGCTTCGCGGAATCCCTCGATACGCTGAAAGCCAAGGCGCAGGGCAAGCACGCCGCCGTCGTTTGTTTCCAGCGTGCAATCGCCTTCGCTGGCATTTATATCCACCGCGCGAACTTCGATACCATGCTCCTGCACGTCGCGCACGAGTTGCGCAGGTGCGTAAAAGCCCATCGGCTGGCTGTTGAGCAGCGCGCAGGTGAACACGGCGGGATGGCGGCATTTGAGCCATGACGAGACATAGGCCAGCCAGCCGAACGCCTGCGCATGGCTTTCGGGAAAGCCATATTCGCCAAAACCCTTGATTTGCTCAAAGCAGCGTTCGGCAAAATCGCGCCGATAACCGCGCCTGACCATGCCTTCGACCAACAAATCCTGATAGTGTTGAACGGTGCCTCGATTGCGAAACGTGGCCATCGCCCGGCGCAACCCATCCGCTTGCGCCGGGGTGAAGCCCGCCGCGACGATGGCGAGCTTCATCGCCTGTTCCTGAAACAGCGGCACGCCCAGCGTCTTGCCCAGCACCTCGCGCAGTTCGTGGGGATCGTGGGGTGGTGCGGGGCTGGGGAACACTATCGCTTCCTCGCCATTGCGGCGGCGGAGGTAGGGATGGACCATGCCGCCTTGGATCGGGCCGGGGCGCACGATCGCCACCTGGATCACAAGGTCATAAAGGCAGGTGGGCTTCATGCGAGGCAGCATGTTGATCTGTGCCCGGCTTTCGACCTGAAACGTGCCGATGCTGTCGCCGCGCCGCAGCATCCGGTAAACCTCCGGGTCCTCCAGCGGCACGTTCTGCAAATCGTGGTC
>DAICYJ010000174.1 GCA_027311705.1 Novosphingobium sp.
CGATCAGGATGCGCTGGAATTGCGGGTCGATGCCGCAGGGCCGGCATGCCACACTTTGGCACCAAGCTGCTTTTATCGCAGGATCGGCACCGATGGGTCGCTTGAACGCGTTGAGGTTTGATTATACTTACACAGATGTAAATTAAGATCGTCCGAGGGAGAAGGACATGCCAATCTACAAGGCGCCCACGCGCGACACGCGGTTTATCGTGAACGAAGTGATTGCGCTTGAAAGCTATGGCGAATTGTCCGGCTTCGAGAACGTGAGCCGCGATGTGACCGATGCGGTGATCGAGGAAGCGGGGCGATTTGCAACCGAGGTGGCTGCGCCGATCAACCTTTCGGGCGATCAGGAAGGCTGCACGCGGCATGCGGATGGCAGCGTGACGACGCCCAAGGGTTTCAAGGAAGCCTATCGGCAGTTCGTGGACGGGGGCTGGGGCACGCTTTCCGCGCCTGAGGAATTTGGCGGGCAGGGGCTGCCACATGTGATCGGCTTTGCGATGGAGGAGTTCCTGAGCGCGGCGAACCAGTCGTTTGCCATGTATCCCGGGCTGGCCAACGGGGCGATGTCGGCCATTCTCGTCAAGGGATCGGACGCGCAGAAGACACTCTATCTGCCCCGGATGATTTCGGGTGAGTGGCTGGGGACCATGAACCTGACCGAGCCGCATTGCGGGACTGATCTGGGGTTGATTCGCACGCGCGCGGTGCCGCAGGTGGACGGTTCCTATGCGATTACCGGAACGAAGATCTTCATTTCAGCGGGCGACCATGACCTTTCGGACAACATTGTCCATCTGGTGCTGGCCAAGACGCCGGGTGCGCCCGAATCGAGCAAGGGCATCTCGCTGTTCATCGTGCCCAAGGTGCTGGTGAATGCCGATGGATCGCTGGGGGAGCGCAATGCGGTTTCGGTCGGGTCGATCGAGCACAAGATGGGCATCCATGGCAATGCGACCTGCGTGATGAACTATGACGGCGCGAAGGGCTGGATGGTCGGCGAGGAGTTCAAGGGTTTGGCCGCCATGTTCATCATGATGAATTCGGCGCGGCTTGGCGTGGGGATGCAGGGGCTGGGGCAGGCGGAAGCTTCGTACCAGAACGGCGTACTCTATGCGCTGGAGCGGCGGCAGGGGCGCGCGCTGACCGGTCCTGCGGAGCCTGCCGAAAAAGCCGATCCGCTGATCGTGCACCCCGATGTGCGACGGATGCTGATGGACGCCAAGACCTTTACCGAAGGGTTCCGCGCGCTGTGCCTGTGGGGGGCGTTGCAGGTGGATCTGGCGCACAAGGCCGCCACCGAGGAGGCGCGGCAGGAGGCCGACGACCTGATCGGGCTGCTGACGCCGGTTATCAAGGGCTATGGCACCGACATGGGGTACAAGGTTGCCACCGACATGCAGCAGGTGTGGGGCGGGCATGGCTACATTGCCGAAAACGGCATGGACCAGTTCGTGCGCGATGCGCGGATCGCGATGATTTATGAAGGCGCGAACGGGGTGCAGGCGATGGATCTGGCCGGGCGCAAGCTGGCGCTGAACGGCGGGCGGGCGATCCAGCGGTTCTTTGCCTTGGTGGATGCTGAATGCTCAGGCGCGGCGGGCGGCGATGAAACGGTCGCGTTGGTGGCCGAACGTCTGGCCAAGACCAACGGTGAATTGAAGGCCGCGACGATGTGGTTCGTGCAGAATGCCATGACTGCGCCGAACAATCTGGGCGCGGGGGCCTATGCCTATATGACCCTGACCGGGATCGTTTCGCTGGGGCTGATGTGGTTGCGGATGGCCAAGGTGGCGGCGGCTGCGGCGGGGGCTGAGGACGCTTCGTTCTATCAGGCCAAGCTGGTGTGTGCGAAGCACTGGGCGTTGCGGTTTGCGCCGCAGGCCGGGGCCTTGCGGCGCGAGATCGAGGCCGGGGCGGAGACGGTGATGGCGTTGCCGGCGGAAGCTTTTGCCACGGGGTGAGGGCGGTTGAATTGGCTGTTGGCTGGACCTGCTCCCCCGTGAAAGCGGGGGCTTCGGTCCGGCGATCGCGACACCGCCTGAGGCCCCCGCCTTCGCGGGGGAGCAGGTTTGTTCGCAGGGGAGCAGGTTTTTTTAGGGCGGCAAAGGCCGGGAAAGATCGCTTACCCGAACACCTCGTCCAGCAGGCCCATCAGCGCGGCCCAGCTCTGGCGGTCTGCGCTGACGTCGTAGGCGATGGCGTCCATGCCGCGCGAATCGCTTTCCGGATCGGTGAAGCCGTGTTTCACGTTCGCGTAGCTGTGGAAGTGCCAGTTGGCCCCGGCTGTGTCCATTTCCTGCCAGAAGGCGAGGACCTGTTCGCGCGGGACCATGGGGTCGGCGTCGCCGTGGCAGACGAGGATGCGGGGCTTGATCGTGGCGGCGGGCTTTGCCGTATCGAGCAAGCCGTGGAAGCTGGCGGCGAGCAGGATGTCTGCCCCATCGCGCGCCAGTTCGAGCGCGGCCTGGCCGCCCATGCAGTAGCCGATGGTGGCGGTTTTGAGGCCTTGTGCCGATGGATGGCCGGTTAGCGCGGCGAGGCCCGCGCGCACTCTGGCGCGGTAGCTTTCAGGCGTGGCGCGCAGTTCGTTGGCGAGTTGCATCACGTGCTCGAAATCGCGCACGGGTTCGCCATAGAAATCGGCAATCAGCGCGACGTAGCCCGCATCGGCGAGCATTTCGGCGCGGCGATCGGTCGGCGGGGCGCGGTTCATGATGGTGGGCAGGACGAGCACCGCGCCGCGCGGGGTGCCGGCGGGCCGCGCCAGCCATCCGGCCAGCGCGACGTCGCCATCGGTATAGTCGATCTTTTCGAACGGCATTCCCATCACTCCGGGAGGAAATCCGGCACAGAGAGGTAACGCTCGCCGGTGTCGTAGTTGAAGCCCAGAACGCGGCTGCCGGCGGGAAGGTCGGCCAGTTTCTGCGAGATGGCGGCGAGTGTCGCACCTGAACTGATACCGACGAGGATACCTTCGACGCTGGCGGAGCGGCGCGCCCAATCCTTGGCGGCGGCGGGATCGACCTGGATCGCGCCGTCGATCGACTGGGTGTGCAGGTTGCCGGGGATGAAGCCTGCGCCGATGCCCTGAATCGGGTGCGGCGCGGGCTGGCCGCCGGAGATGACCGGCGAAAGCGTGGGTTCGACGGCCCATGCCTTCATCTTGGGCCACGACTTCTTCAGTTCCTCGGCGCACCCGGTAAGGTGGCCGCCGGTGCCGACGCCGGTGATCAGCGCATCGATGGGCGTATCCGCGAAGTCCTTGAGGATTTCCTGCGCCGTGGTGCGCGCGTGGATGGCCGGGTTGGCGGCGTTGTCGAACTGCTGCGGCATCCATGCGCCGGGGGTTTCGGCGACGATTTCGGTGGCGCGGGCGATAGCGCCCTTCATGCCCTTTTCACGCGGGGTGAGATCGAATGTTGCGCCATAGGCCAGCATCAGACGGCGGCGCTCGACCGACATCGAATCGGGCATCACGAGGATGAGGGGATAGCCCTTCACCGCCGCGACCATGGCAAGGCCGATGCCGGTGTTGCCGGATGTCGGCTCGACGATGGTGCCGCCGGGCTTGAGGCTGCCGTCGGCTTCGGCCGCCTCGATCATCGCGAGTGCGATCCTGTCCTTGATCGAGCCACCGGGGTTGGTGCGCTCGCTCTTCACCCATACCTCGTGGTCGGGAAACAGGCGGGACAGGCGCACGTGCGGGGTGTTGCCAATGGTGGCGAGAATGGAATCCGCTTTCATGTCGCATGCTCCTCAGGTGTTGAGCTTGTTCATTGGTAGTTTGCCGCGAACGTGCGAACCCGGCGCAATTCCGGGAATCTCACGGCCCACAGCACGGTAACGATTATGGCACCGACCCCGCCGAAAACAACCGCCCCCGGCGCGCCGAGCAGCGAGGCGGCGACGCCGGACTGCATTTCTCCCAACTCGTTCGACGCCGAAATGGCCAGGCCGGAGATCGAAGAAACCCGGCCGCGCACAGCATCGGGGGTGTGCAACTGGACCAGCGTGGTGCGGATGAACACGGAGACCATGTCTGCGCAGCCAAGCAGCGCGAGGAAACCGAGCGAGAGGGCGAAATTGTGCGAGAGGCCGAAGGCGATGGTGGCCGCGCCATACGCGGCGACGGCGAGCAGCATTTTTGTGCCGACGTTGGTTTCGATGGGTCGACGAGTGAGCAGGAAGGCGATGAGTGCCGCTCCGACACTCGGCGCGGCGCGCATCAGGCCAAGACCGAATGAGCCGACGGGCTGGCCGTTCCAGGTGAGTATGTCGCGCGCATAGACGGGCAGCAGCGCGGTGGCACCGCCCAGAAGGACGGCGAACAGATCGAGGCTGACGCAGCCGAGCAGGAAGCGGTCGTTCCATACGAACGAAAGCCCTTCGGTCATCTGACGCAAGGGGTGGACGCGGCGATCGGATGAGGGAGGAGGCAGGCGGCGGATACCCAGCACGCCGACGACGGCGATGGCGAGCAGCGCGGTGGCGATCCAGTAAGGCAGCGCGGCCTGCATGGCGAACAGCACGCCCGCCAGCGCAGGCCCGCCGACCGACCCGGTCTGCCACGCCATCGAATTGAACGCGATGGCGCGCGGCATCAGCGCGGCGGGCACGATGTTGGGAGCGATGGACGACAGGGCGGGCCCGATGAACACGCGCGCCATGCCGTGGAGCGCGCCAAGCCCGAACAGCAGTGGCAGGCTGAGCACGCCAAGCTGCGTGGTCACCGCCAAGGCCAGGGCGACGAGCAGATCGAGCGACATGGACACCGCCGTCACGGTGCGGCGGTCGAACCGGTCTGCCACCAGCCCGGCGACGGGCGTGAGCAGGAACAGCGGCAGGAACTGCGCAAGGCCGAGCAGGCCGAGCTGGAACGCGGCCGCCGGAATGCTCATCCCGTATTGCCCGCGCGCTACGTCATAGAGCTGATAGCCCAGGACCACGACCATGCCGGTGGTGCCAATGACCGAGCCGAAGCGCGCCAGCAGGAAACGGCGGTAGTCGGGGATGGATAAGGGCGATGCGGGCAGGGAGGCTGGGGCAGAAGTCACGCCGCCGGGATGGCAGCGCGACCTCTCCTTGCCAAGCAAGCAATACTAATGAGCGATCAAATCTTTACAGACACGGTCAGCCGCACGTCGCGGCCGGCGATGGGCACGAAGTCGCGGGTTTCGGAGGCGGCGAGGCGGCCTTCCACGTTCAGCAGGTTGTCGCCCGACAGGATGAGCGAGAGCGCGCCATCCTTGCCCATGGGCCGCCAGGTGAGGTTGGCGTTGACGAGATTGAACGCAGCCACCGGGTTCTCGTTTGCGGACACGCGGTTCTGCGCGGCGTTGTGGACCATCTCGCCGCGCGCGGACCAGCGGTCGGAATCGAACTCGACACCGCCGCGAACGCGCAAGGCCGGAATGCGCGGGGCAGGGCCGACGCCGGTCAGCTGGGCGTGGACGTAATCTGCGCCGGCATCGACCGACACGGTGTTGCCATCGCCCCATTCGATTGCCTTGAACGATCCTTCGGCCTCGATGCCGCGGAATTTCGCCGGCACCTGGATGAACTGATAGACGGGGAACCCTTCGATCAGCGCGCCGGTGGGGAGCGGCGCGATATAGTCCTTGAAATCGGTGGCATAGGCGGTGACGGCGGCCGCAAGGCGCGGGCCGTGATAGCGCAGGCCCGCCTCCACCGAATTGCTGCGTTCCTTGGTGAAAGGCCAGATCGCGGTGAGCGCCCCGACCAGGGCCGCGATATCGGC
>DAICYJ010000192.1 GCA_027311705.1 Novosphingobium sp.
GATGGGATACTGGCGCGCGACGCGGCCGAACGGCACGGTGAGCGGCACTGGCAGCCTTGTCGGGCTTCTCACCATCGCCTGCGGGTTTCTGGCGGGCAGCGGCGAAACGACGCTGGCGACGGCGGTGACCGGATCGATCGCGCTGGTGCTGGCGCTGCGCACAAAATTGCACTCCTGGATCGAGACGCTGGACGAGCGCGAGATCATCGCCATCGCGCGCTTCGGCCTGATCGCGCTGGTGATCCTGCCCTTGTTGCCTTCGGGCGCGTTTGGTCCGTGGGGAGTGTGGCAGCCGCGCCAGCTGTGGCTGGTGGTAGTGATGGTTTCCGGCTTTTCGTTCGCGGGCTATCTGGCGGCCAAATATGCCGGGGCACGGCGTGGCACGGTGGCGACGGCGGCGACGGGATCGATGGTGTCGTCTACGGCGGTGACCGCAGCGCTATCGGGCAAGTTGCGCAACGGCGATGGCGATTCGATGGTGCTGAACGGTTCGATCGCGGTGGCGTCCGCCGTGATGTTCCTGCGGGTGATGGTTCTCGCGGCAGTGCTGGCTCCGGTCGCGCTGCCCACGCTGGCGCTGTTCGCCGTGCCGGGGATGGCGGTGAGCCTGATCGGCGCGGTGATCCTGCTGCGGCGGGGCGCGACCCGGCCGCCTGCCGAACCCGCCGCGATGAAGCTGCGCAACCCGTTCGATCTTCCGCCCGCCTTGTTGCTGACGGTGATGGTCATGGGGCTGACGCTGGCGGCGCGCTGGGTGCTGGAGCATTTTGGCGACCGTGGCGTGGCGCTGGTGCTGGCGGTTTCGGGCACGGTCGACGTCGATTCGGCGATCATCACGCTGGGAAATCTGCCGGTGGGAACGCTGACGCCGAAGGTCGCCGGGCTGTTGCTGGCCGCGCCGATCATCGCCAATACCTTGCTGAAAGCCGGGATTGCGCTGGTGGTGGGGGGGCGTAAGCAGGGCTGGCCCGGTGCTGCCACATTGGTGGCGAGCGTAGCGGCCAGTGGTGGCGTGGTGGCTGTGCTGCTGCTGACCTAGGCGCAACTGTCGCCGGAATGGCCGCACGCGCTTGCCCTGCATCGGGCGGCTTCCTACAGGTTGTGCATGAAGGCGACTACAGAACCCATCGCAAGACCCTGGCCGGGAACGGCGCGCCTTTCGCAATCGGTGTGGTGCCAAAAGGAACCGCGCAATACCAAGGCGGTGTTTCAGGCGGTGCAGCGCCATGCGCTGGCCGAACTGACGCGGGCGCTGGGCACCGTGAGCTTTATCCAAGTGGGGGCCAACGATGGCGTGGAGGGCGATTTCCTGCACCCGTTCATCGTTTCGGGCGCATGGCGCGGCGTGCTGGTGGAGCCGGGCGACCGGGCGCGCGAACGGCTGATCCAGACCTACGACGGTGTCGCGGGACTGACCATCGCGCCTGAAGCAATCTGGAGCGAGAGCGGCACGCGCACGTTCTACGAGGTGGATGGCGCGGACGAACTGAGCTCGTTCTCGCGCGAGACCATCCTGGTGCATGCGCCCAAGTACGCCGATCTGGCCGGCATGTTGCGCCCGCGCCAAGTGGCAACGCTGACACTCGACGATCTGGCCGACCGCCACGGCATTTCCTGTCCGGACGTGGTGGCGGTGGATGCCGAGGGGTGCGACGACATCGTGCTGGGCAGCTTTTCCATCGAAACGCGCAAGCCGGCGATGATGCTGTTCGAGCATGTGCACCTGAGTGCGGAACGATCTGCAGCGCTGCGCCAGCGCATTCTGGGCGCGGGCTATGCCGAAGTGTTCGACCGGCACGATATGCTGGCGATCCGGCGCGGGGTGTTGCCCGATGCGCTGGTCGATTTCCTCGCGGATGTGGTGCAGCAGGCGCGCGAGAACTAACGCGGGCGGCAATGGCCGCCCGCGTTAGTCATTGCTCTATCAATGCCCGGCTTGCGGGCCGCGTTCGAGGCCGGAGGCTTCGAGCTGGGCGTCGATTTCGTCCATGAGGCGGGCAAGACCTTCTTCTGTGTAGCTTTCGGCACGGGCGACGAGCACGTCCTGCGTGTTCGAGGCGCGCAGCAGCCACCAGCCGTCCGCCGTGTTCACCCGCGCGCCGTCGATTTCGTTCACATCGGCGCCTGAGGCCTTGAGGCGGGCCTTCACTTCATCGATCACTGCGAACTTGCGGCTTTCATCGACCTGAAAGCGCAGTTCGGGGGTGTTGATCATCGCCGGCATGTCACCCCGCAGGGTTGTTACGGACTTGCCGAGTCGCGCGGAGGCGGCAATCAGGCGGATTGCGGCGTAAAGTGCGTCGTCGAAACCGTAGTATTGGTGCGCAAAGAACACGTGGCCGCTCATTTCGCCGGCCAGCGGCGCGCCCGTTTCCTTCATTTTGGATTTGATCAGCGAGTGGCCGGTCTTCCACATCAAGGGCTTGCCGCCGAGTTCGGCGACGCGATCGAACAGCGCGCGGCTGGCCTTCACATCGGCGATAATCGTGACGCCTGGCTCCATGCGCAGCAGATCTTCGGCATAGATCATCAGCAACTGGTCGCCCCAGATGATCCGGCCCTCGCCGTCGATCGCGCCGATGCGGTCGCCATCGCCGTCGAAAGCAACTCCGAAGTCGAGCTTTTCGTCCGCGACGGCCTTCCGAAGATCGACGAGGTTCTTCTCCTCGGTAGGATCTGGATGATGATTGGGAAAATTGCCATCGACGTCAGTGAACAGCAGGGTGTGCTTGCCCGGCAGCAGCGCGGTCAGCTTTTCGACCACGGGGCCGGCGGCGCCGTTGCCCGCGTCCCACGCGATGCTCAGGCTTTCGAGGAATTCCGGTGCGACGCCGTCGAGGCCGACGAGCAGCCGGTCGACGTACTCGTCCATGATCTCGATGCTCTCGGACGTCCCCTTGCCCGAGACCCAGTCGCCCTTGGCGGCGAGCGTTCCGAGATCGAGTATGTCTGGACCGAAGAACGGCAGCCCCTGAAATACCATCTTGAAGCCATTGTAATTGGCGGGATTGTGGCTGCCTGTTATCTGAATGCCGCCATCCACATCTTCTATTGAAGCTGCGGCGTAATACAGCATCGGCGTCGGCCCCAGGCCGATCCGCACCACATCGATACCGCAGGCGTTCAGCCCTTCGACCAGCGCATGTTCGAGGATGGGCGAGCTGACCCGACCGTCATAACCGACCGCGACCTTCTTGCCGCCGGCGCGCGCGATGCGGGTGCCGAAACCGCGGCCGATGGCACGGGCATCGTCGGGCCCAAGCGTTTCGCCGATGACGCCGCGGATATCGTATTCGCGCAGCACGGTGGGGTGGAACTGATGCGTCATGAACTTGGGTATCCCCTGAAATGTTTGTCCGCGCCGCCACGCCCCGGTGAAGGGCAGGACTGCGCAGGTGTTCGGTCCTAGCCCGGACGTCGCTCTCCCAGCCGGCCGAGCAGGATATCCCGCGCGGCATTGGCCTCGTGTACCGCATCCGACGAGCCGCCGCGATCCGGGTGAACCCGTCCGAGCAGCCGGCGGTGGGCATCGATGATTTCTTCCCGGCTTGCGCGCGGCGCTACCCCCAAAAGATTGCGGGCACGTTGCTCCGCCATCGAACGTTCATCCGCGCGCCACAGTTCCCATGGCCACTTGCCGGCAAGAAGCCGCACCGCCACGCAGGCGAGGAGCGCCAGCCAGAGCAGCTTCACGCCGCGCCTTGCAGTGCGGGCTGGCCAGGGGCCGGATCAGCCGTGGTCGTGGACGCGGGCAAGTGCAGCCCGGCGACCAGCGTGCGCAGTTCCTGCCGCGCGACGAGGTGGCTGGTGCCCAGTTCGCCCAGATGGCCCTTGTCGAGCAGGGTCAGCCCGCTGGGGAACAGCTCGCGATAAATCACGCGTTCGGAAAGGCCGCTGGCGACGCGGAAGCCGACGCGCTTGGAAAGCTCGGTCAGCGCCTGGTCGATACGCTTCTGGTTGCGCGCCTCCGTGTGGTGGGTGCGGTTGCGC
>DAICYJ010000138.1 GCA_027311705.1 Novosphingobium sp.
TACAGAGCTCGTTTTACTTGGAAGCGGCCCGGTGCGGCGACTGAATCGCGGCCGATTCCCAAATTGTTAATGAGCGCCTTTACAGGTGATTTACTGAGTTTCTCTACCTGTTCCTTTGCCAACAAGGGGATCAGGCATGACTGCGGTAACCATTACCTCCACCACCAGTGCGACGCAGACCATCCGCGCGGGCGATGTACTGACCGTGGAGGCGAAGGGCGGCGTTGAAACCGGGCTTTTCGGCGGTGCAGCCGTCGCTTGGAGCCTGGCAAGTGCAGGGACGGCGGCGCAACTGGTCAATCGCGGCACGATCAGTGCCAGCGGCCGGTCGATTGAAGTGGCGGCCGGCGGCACTCTGTCAATTGACAATTCAGGATCGATCAACAGCTCGCTGGGCCGGGGCGTGGATGTTCTGGAATTCGCCGGGCTGGGCACCTTGCGATTTACCAACCGCAGCGGCGCCACGCTTCAGTCCACGGGCGAAGCTTTGCGGGTGGGCACGCTATCGGCCAATCCCGGTCTCCTTACCGGGACCATCGCGGTGACCAACAGCGGCGACATCAAGACGACGGGCACCGGCCTGTTCGCAGCGGCGGCGGTCGACTTTTCCGCAATTACGTCGGCCGCGGCAGGCCGCGTTACGCTCACCAACGCAGAGAAAGATTCCATCGAAGCGGCGGATGGCGACGCCATTCGCGGCGCGGCGGGCATGATCGTGAACAACGATGGTCGCATCCAGGGCAAAAGCGCCCTGTCGCTGTCGGCGGACGGAATTGATTTCGGCACGAATGCCGGAGGCACGGTCAACAATACCGAACACGGTGCGATCACCGGCGCGCGCCACGGCATCTTTGCCAGTGCGCCGGTTACCATCGACAACGATGGCACGATCACGGGGCAGGCAGGTGCAGGCGTGTTCCTTGCCACAGCATCGACGGCCACCGCCAAAATCGACAATTCCGAACACGGCGACATCGAGGGCAACGCTGGCAACGACGGCTTGCGCATATCCGGGCTGGCCAACGTGACCAACAGCGGCTCAATCGAAGCACGCGGCACAACGTCAGGCGCGACGGCCGAGGCGATTGCGATCGGCGGCGGCAGCATCGTGAACAGCGGCACGATCAAGAGCACGCAGCGCGCAATCACGGTCGACAACGGATCGGGCGGAAATGCGTTTGCCGCCACCACCATCGTCAATTCAGGAACCATCCGCGGCGATGGCGGGCAGGCCATCGTCATCGTCGATACCTTCGGCAGCGCGATCACCAATTCAGGCATCATCACCGGCAGCGTGACCACTGGCAGCGGTGCGGACACGATCACCAATTCCGGCACGATCAGCGGCGCGGTTTCGACCGGGCTGGGCAACGATGCGCTGGTGCTCGGTTCGGTGACGATGGCGGCCATCGACCTCGGCGGCGGGTCGGACACCATCCGCGTTTCGGACAAGGCGACCGCCGTGCTCGGCGGCACGCTGGCGGGGGTCGAGACGATCAAGCTGGGCGCGGGCAGCACTTTGACGGTGAACGCGGCGTCATCGAGCGCGGCGATTGCGTTCGGCGATGCCAGCGCACAGCGGTTAAATGTGGCGAGCGCCGCGCTGAAATCGGGCGATCTGGCGGGCCAGATCCTTGATTTCGCGACGGGTGACAGCATCGGCATCAAAGGTATCGGGCTCGCCACAACAGTGAAAGTCGGAGAGGGCAACGTCGTCACGCTTTCCGGCGGCAAGGCGACCGTGACTCTTCACTTCGACCCGAAGGCGAACTTGACCGCGCAAAGCTTCGTGCTGGCGGAAGACCGGGCGGGCGGCACGCTGCTGACGCTGGCATCCGCCGCCACGAACACGCCGCCAGTGGCCAAGGACAGCGCGATTTCGGGCTCCGAAGACACCGCGCTGAAAGGCACCGTTATCGCGACCGACGTGGACGGCGACGCGCTGAAGTACACGCTGGTCTCTGGCCCGGCGCACGGCAAGCTAACGTTCGAAGCCGACGGCAGCTATGTCTATTCACCCGACGCTGACTATAACGGCGCGGACAGCTTTACCTACCGGGCCAGTGACGGGCGCGCCGACAGCGACGTCGCGACGGTCGCGCTGACGTGGGCAGCGGTTAACGATGCGCCGCTCGATGAGGGCGGGCACGTCGTGCTGCCGAACGGCGCCGAGGACAAGGCATTTACTGTCGACGTGGCCGACCTGCTGAAGGGATTTTCGGACAAGGATGGCGATGCGCTGGCGGTTGCCGGGCTCAACGCCGACCATGCAGCGGTGATCGACAACGCCGACGGCACGTTCACGCTGGTGCCGGATGCCGATTTCAACGGCACCGTGACGCTTTCCTGGCGCGTGGTGGACGGCAAGGGAGGCAGCATTGCGGCGAGCGCCCAACTGTCGGTCGACGCAGTGAACGATGCGCCGCATGCCGGGGCCGGCGATATCGGCCATGGACGCGAGGATGTGGCGACGATGATCTCCGTCGCGGAACTTCTGGCAGGCTTTGCCGATATCGATGGCGACAAGTTGTCGCTGACGCAGCTTTCGGCCGATGTGGGCACGCTGGTCGATAACGGCGACGGAACTTTCACGCTGACCACCGCCGTCAATTTCAATGGCGAAGTCACGCTCACCTGTACGGTTTCCGATGGCCTTGGCGGCGAAGCGACCGGCAATCGTGTGCTCAAGGTCGATGCCGTGAACGACGCGCCGACGGCGCTGGTGTTGCACGGCGGCACCATCGCCGAGACCGTCGTCGCGGGGGCCTTTGTCGGCCGGGTCGGCGCAGTCGATGTCGATGATTTTGCGTTCACTTACATGCTGATCGACGATGCCGGTGGCCGCTTTGCCATTGACGCCGAAACCGGACTTCTTTCGGTAGCGGCGGGCGCCGTGCTAGATTTTGAAACCGCGTCATCGTGGAAAATTGCAGTGCGAGTTTTCGACGGCATGGGCGCGAATATCGACCAGTCGTTCGTCATCGACCTGACCGACGTCCGCGAAATCTCGCGCTGGTCCGGCACCAGCAAGGCCGATAACTTCGCAGCATCTGGTGCGACAACCGGGACCGTCGACTGGGTCGTGAACGGAGGCTCAGGCAAGGACAATCTGACGACACTGGGAGGCGCGGACACCGTCAATGGCGGGGGAGGCGCGGACGTGATCTTTACCGGCAGCGGTGACGACATCATCGTGATGGGGTTGACGGGCGGTTCCGATTGCATCGACGGCGGTGCCGGTTTCGATACGATCAAGGCGCTGAACGACAAGACCATCATCGGCCTTTCGGCGCTCTGCGGCGTTGAAATGATCACTGCCAACGGGTTCGCCAAAGTCTCGATTGCCGGAACCTCGAAGGCGGACAAGCTGGACTTATCCGGCACGAAGCTGGTGGATATCGTTTCGATCAACGGCGGGCTGGGCAACGATACCATTTCCGGAAGCACGGGCGCAGACCGGATCGACGGCGGATCGGGCGCGGACCTGATTTCCGGCGGCCTTGGCGGAGACGTGCTGACGGGCGGCAAGGGCAAGGACGCGTTCGTGTTTCACGATGCGGCTGAAAGCGCGTTCGGCGGTGCCGTCGATCACCTGACCGATTTCAGGCTGAAGGACGACCGGATCGATCTGAGCGGCATCGATGCCAACAGCTTGATCGCCGGCGATCAGGCCTTCGAGTTCATCGGCTTTCAGGAGTTCACAGGCCTTGGCCAGCTGAAGCTGGGCTATGACGGTGGGCAGCTGGCCATCTATGCCAACGTCTCGGGTGATCTGGCCGCCGATTTCGAGCTGATCCTCGATACCTTCACCCAAACGCTGAGCGTCGGGCACTTCGTTCTTTAGGCGGAAACTTTCCGGTTTTCGAAGCCGCCGGTGGTGCCTTGCACCGCCGGCGTTTTTTGTGGGCGGGCGTGTGCTGGCTGGGCGATCAGGCCGCTGGCCAAGCGTTCAGCGGCCGATGCCCAGGAACGCTAGCGAGTTGCTGTCGAGCTTCATGCGGGTGCTGACGAACACGCCCTGCTGGCTGGAACGCGCGGCGGCGAAATCGCGGTCGCGGAAGCCGCTGAAGTTGTAGCCCACGGTGATCATGATGTTTTTGGCCGGAACGACGCCGATTTGCGGGCCGACCGAGAAATCGGTGGTGCCGTCGGTCAGGCTCTGCCGAACATTGGCCGATCCGCCCAGTTCGAACATCTCGCCGATCCCGATGCGGATGTCTGTACCGCCCATCACGGTGGTGCCGGCGATATCCAGCCCCTGATAGCGATCGAGGTTATGGCGCGCGGCGGCGAACAAGCCGATTTCCATGCGCTGCACCATTTCGCCATCATCGCGACCAGACGGTGCCCAATCGGCGGAGAAGCTGCCGACGATGCGGCGCGCGCGGGCATTGCCGGTGACGGTGAGCGCGGAGCCATCGGACGAACCGGCGACCGCGCCTGTCACCATGTCGCTACGGAACTCGAACTTGGCGAGGAAGGCCAGCGGCGAGGTGGCGGGGCGATGCGCGAGCGAGAGCGCGACGTTGGCGATCTCGCTGTCGCCCGCGAATGCATCGTGCAGTGTTGTCCACGAGACCGCACCGCCGACGACGCTGCCTTCGCCGATCTGGCGAATCACGCCCAGCGTCGCGCCCTTGCGGCGCGAATGTTCGCCTTGGCGCAGTTCGCCGCGCGCACTCGCGCTCCAGCGGCCTGCGCGCCATGATGCCCCGAGGGTGTAGGCGGTGAAGTCTTCCAGCGTGGTCTGCGAGGTGGATGCGCCGACGGTGGCGGTGCTGGTGGTGGCGGGATAGCTGCTGCTGCCCAGCCGGCGGTTGCCGTCGACCGTCGCGTCGATGGTCAGGTGCGATCCGACCGGCAGCGATTGCGCCAGGCCATAGGCGGCGAAAGCGCGCTTGCCCTGCTCGGTGATGGATTGCTGGCCCAGCGTGCCCGCAACCCGGGCCCCGGCCCAAGGAGAAACTTCGATGCCGGCGCGCATGGTGCGCTGGTCGCCGTCATTGCTGCGCGCGACTTCGTAGTCGGTGATGATCCGCAAGTCCGATGTCACCGCATAGCGTGCGCCTAGGCGATAGCGCGGCGGCTGGTAGCTGCTCGATTCGCTGGAGCCTAGCGCGAGGCTGCCTGTGGCGCTGAGTTCCAGCTTGTTGTCGAACAGGCGCTTGGTGGTGCCGGCTTCGACCAGCGTGGTGGTGCTGCTGGTGCCGTCGGCCAGCTTTTCACCATAGCGGGAGAGGCCGAGGCGCAGCTCGGTGCCCCGCGTGGTCCAAGTGGTGCGCAGCTGCACGGCATCGCGGTGCGAAGGATCGGTCAGCGCGTCGTCATACCAGGCGCTGGCGCCGATGGAGAGCGCTTCGCTGAGCGCATAGCGGCCATCGACGCCGATCTTGCGGCGGCCGAGTTCGCCCACGCTCGTTTGTCCGAGGCCGAAATCGGCATCGAGCGAGCGGACGTAGGCGAGCAGGTCGAGCTTGGCATCGTGGCGTTCGGCCTCGATCAGCCAGGCCGTTTTGGTGGCGCCGCCGTCCTTGTGGCTCACGGCTGCTTCGGCGCGCAGTTCGGTGGCCTTGCCGACGAGCAGCTTGGCATCGACGGCACCCATGTTGGTGCGGGCGGCATCGCCCTTGTCGGTGATCGCGGTTGCGCCCACGCGCACCGTTTCGCCCTTGTTGCGCCATTCTGCACGCACACCGGCATTCCATTCGCCGCCGCGCAGGGTGTCTATTTCATAGTCGACGACAATGGTTTGCGGGTTGAGGTTGGAATCGCGGCTGAGGACCGGGGCCTTGAAGGTGATCGTGCCCGAAAGCAGGTCGATATCGTAATCGAGGAAGCGCACGAGAGTCTGCTGGCTGACAACGAGTTCCGAGCGGAAGCGGTCGCGAGCCTCGATCGTCACGCTTTCACTGTTGGGTATCATCGCGCGCGACGAAAGCGGATAGGGACCGCTGATGCCGCCGCCAGGGATCTGGTCGCGGCGATGGGTGGTGGCGACCTTGGCGGCGAAGGCCTCGCCGCGCAGCTGGCCGGCGCGGGCTTCCGCCTTCATGCCGGTCATCGTGCGTTCGTAGCGGCCGAGCTGGCTGTGGTTGAAGCCGGTGGCGAAATCGCCATAAAGCGCGCGGACCTTGCTGCTTTCGATGCGCAGGTACAGCTTGTTGACGCTGGCGGCATCGAACCGGCGGTCCGATCCATCGGCGAACACGGTGTAATAGGCCTGGGGATCGAGGCCGCCGAGCAATTGCTGCTCGTCGCGCTGCTTGGCGCTGTCATAGGAGATGGTGGTCAGGAACTTGCCGAGCACGCGACCCTTGGCATAGATCGCGACGCGGGCGTGATCGCCCAGATCGCTGTCGAACTTGCCGTCGCGCTGCATGTGATCGGCGATGGATTGCGCGCCGACCGAACCTTCGGCCAGGCCCACCAGAGTCCACTTTTGCGCACCCGGCACGACCCATGCTTCGAGCACCTGCTGGCGCTTCACTTCGTGGTCGGTGAACGGGAACGTCAGGTCGAGCCCACCGCTGACCATCGTCGGCGCGAGTTCGATATAGGCGATGCCGTCGTCGCCCTTCACCGTCCAGGTGGGCGCTATACGGTCGAGGCCAGCCAGCACGCGGCTTTGCATGGCATCGAGCGCGGCGGCGCTTTCATACGGGGCGGAGAGAGCCATCGGGCCGGAAATGCCGGCATGGACCGGGTGGCCGGTGCGATCGAGCACGCGCACCGCAATCACCGGGCGAGTCTGGCCATCGGCCACCAGCTTCGATTGTTCGGGCACCAGTTCGACCCGCGCCGGGGTGGCGGCGAAATGGACAGTGCGGGTCAGCGATTGCGCGGTGCTGCCATCGGCATTGCGGACGGTTGCGGAAAGGTTTGTGTCCTCGCCCGAAAGCGGGATGCCGCGCCACACGCTGACAGCGAGGCCATCGGCACCGGACTTCGCGCCATCGAACGCCAGCTTGTCCACCGGCTTGCCATCGATCTGCAGGTCGACGGTCTGCCCCTTGCGGTGGCGGATGACGACGCGGACGGTGGGCGCGCGGGGGTTGTGATCGGCGGTGGGGAAAAGGAAATCGGTGGGGCCATCGCCCAGCGCAAGCCAGTCGGTTTCGGCACCGGCAGCGCTGCGGCTGCTGTCTTCTGCGGCAGCGGAGGCCGGGGCAGAGGCGGCGACCTCAGGTGCGACTTCTGCCGCAGGCGTGCTGTCGGCCGGCAGGGCTGCGGCGAAATCGGCGGTGGCCAGGCTGCCGCCCTTGCCGGTGACGAGCCGCGAGCTGGCGCTGCCCATGCTGCGGGTGGATCGGGCGCAATCGACGAAGCGACCGCCCAGCGGCAAGGTCGCGTCCTGCGCCTCCACCACATGGCTGCCGGGGGCAAGCCCTTCAAAGTGGTAGCGGCCATCGGCGTCGGTGACGGCAAAGCTGCCGTCTTCCAGCACCACACGAACGCCGGGCAGGCCACGGCGCGGGCCGGTGGCCGAACAATCGCCGACGGTGATGTGGCCGATCAGGGTCATCGTTGCCGCCAGATTGTCACGCTCGATGCGAACGACGGCGCTGGCGCGGGCAGTGAGGCCACGCGAATCAATCGTCTCCACCCGGTTTTCGGACTGCCCGGCGGCGGCATCGGGGCGCACCGTCATGGCATAAGTGACCGTCCGGGTGCCGGCGGGTGCGATGGTGCCGATTGCAACCGTTAACGTCTGGCCATCGGCTGCGACCGTGACTGTGCCGTCTGGGGCGACAGCGCCATCGAGCCGCACCGAATCCTTGCGCAGGCGCAGGCTGGTGGCGGGCCGGTCGGTCAGCACGACCCCGCGTTTGGCGTGCCCGCCATCGGGATTGCGCACTGTGACGGTGTAGAACACCGCGTCGCCCGGTTGCGCTACCTGGCGCGAGGCGACTTTGGTCAGCGTAACGGCCACGGGCGGTCGGTCGACCGGAATATCAACACGCACCGCATCGGGAGACGTCAGAGCAAACGGTTCGCCGAACGAGGCGGGCGCAATGATCAGCGCCGCGCCATCGGGGCGGCTGAGTCCGTCGAGCTGGGGCCGGGTGACCTTTGAAGGCGCGGTATAGGGCGCGGGCGGTTCGACCAGCAGGCGATAGCGGCCGAGGTGCGCGAGTGGGAAGCGGTATTCTCCCCGTGGCATCGGCCACACATTGCCGGCGCCATCGGTAACCGGCTCTCCGGTGATGACGGTGGAAGGCCACTCGGTCACACCATCGTCGGCGAAGACCTGTGCCGGTTGGCCTGTGGCAACGTCGATCATGGTAACGCGCGCGCCATCGACCGGCGCGGCGTCTTCGGAATCGAAGACCAGGCCGAACGGGTCGGCCAGAACGTCGATCGAGGTCTGCGCGGCAACGTCCGAGGAGTTCGAAGCCTTGTAGGTGATGATGATCTTGTCGCCCGCGCGCACGCTGAGCCGGCAATCGCCATGCACCGGTTGAGGCGGTATCGCGGCGGTAGGCACAGCGCCATAGAACACGCCGGTGTCTGTGCCGGTTTCGGTGACGGTCACCGTTTCCTCATCGCCGCTGGCGGACGAAAGGCGGACCGTCAGCGTATCGATCTGCCCGGATGAAAGCGTGTTGCGCGGCAACACCAGCCGGAAGATGACCGGCTGGCCGATCCTGATGCTGTTGACCGAAGTCTTGTCACCCGCCTCAAGTGTATCGGGATCGAACTTGGCCATCGGCAGGGGCTTGCCGCCGCACATGCCGGCAGTCAGTTCTAGGCCGTCTCCGCCGGTTGGCAGCGGCAGGACTGAAATCTCGATGTCGGGATTAACGACGTCGAACGTCACCGTATTGGATTGTGCCACCAGCGTTTCGGGGCCCTGAATCCAGCGGGCGAGCGCGGTGTTGGTGATGGTCGTCGCGGACGCGATGGTGGGTGTTGCCACGCCCAGAACGAGCGAGAGCGCAGCGATGAACGCTTGCCCCTTCCCTCCCAGTCTGGCGAACAATCCCGGCATCGTCTTGCTTTTTCTCGGTCTTTTTGGGGGGAGGGCGGCAGCAACCCCCGTCGCCGCCGCCCCCATTCCCGAATCTGCGCTGCGATCAGTTGATCGTGGCGCGGAACAGCACGGTCTTGGTTTCGCCCGCTGCAACCGAGGCAAGCGTGCCGCTGGCCGTGTTCGAAGCGAACGTACCCGAACCCGCGCCATCAGCCTGGCAAACGCCGGCAAGGACGGTGCCATTGGTCTTGACGCCGAAACCGGTGTCGTACGTCAGGTTGGCAGGAAGGGGATCGTTCACGGCGACAGTGGTCGCCGTTGCACTGCCGGCGGCATTGCTGACCGCGATGCAGTATTCGATCGTCGCACCCGGAATCATCTTGGGAAGCGTCGTGCCGTTGACCGGATCGCTGACGATACGCGAGGTCTTCGTGGCGCTGAGCGCGGCCGCGAAGATCGTGTAGTCGTCCTTGGCCGAGAATGCGGCGTCGCGCGCAGCATCGGTCGCACCAGCGGCATCGGCGAACACGGTGTCCATGCCGGCGGTGTTGGCAGTGGTTGTCTGCACCAGAGCCGCGCCCTGGGTGCTGGCTACGCCGCCTTCACGCCCTGTGGCGGTCAGTGTAACTGCAGCGACGCTGGAAGTGGCCAGCGCCAGCGGCACATCGGCCACGACGAACACGGTGGCGGTAGCATCCGCGCCCAGTTCGTCGAGGTAGGTGACGAGCGTGTCGGTCGCGGAATCATACGTGCCGTTGGCGTTGGCGTCGCGGTAGATCTTCACGTTGGTGACATCGAACGTATCGGTGTTCGAGTGCGCACCGGCACCGCCAACCTGCTGGACGGCGGTAAGCGCGAAATCGAGCACGGCGTTCGAGGTATTGGTGACCGTGAAGGTCGTGACGGCAGACGATTGCCCCGGCGAAACGGTGGTGGTGGTGGTGCCGACTTCGGCGACCGTCAGGTTGACCTTGCGGTCGACCGTGAGGGTATCCGAAGCGGTGGTGCCTGTCTGGGCGATGCCGCCGACCTGAAAGGCCACCGACACGGTGTTGGTGATGGTCGAACCGGCGGTGGTGCCGGCCGCGTAGGCTGGATTGGCGCCGAGAACGGCGAGCGCAAAGACGCCCGCCGCACCCAGCAATTTGCTGCGATGCGTCATTTTGTGTGCTCCACTAAGGTGCCTGCGTTAGAATTGGCCGCCGGCAGGCGCGGCGCCCCCATCCGCCTCTCAGCGAACGATTGCGTGATATTCCACGGTGCCGGAACCGCCGGCCGAAATGGTCGGGATAATCCAGCGGACGTGCGTGACATCGGTGGCGGTAGCGGCGCGCAGGCCGCCCTTGCCGTCCGACGCCTTGACCATGGCGAGCTTGCCCCAGGTCTTGCCGCCGTCGACCGAAACGTCGGTCGATGCTGTGGCTTCCGGGGCCAGCGTGACTGCCGGTGGCAGCGGGTTGGTCACCACGAAATTGGTGACCGGAACCGCGCCATCGTTGCGATAGGCGGTCGAGAACAGCAGGCGATCGCCCGGCACCACGACCTTGGGGTCGCTCAGCACGACTTTCGACGCGCCGTTCTCGGTGACGGTCTTTTCCAGCTTCACGTCACCGACAAGCGAGACGGGATTGGTGGTTGCAGCGAATGCCGGGCCCGCGACGAGGATCGCGAACGATGCGGCGAATGTCAGCAGTTTGGCTTTCATGGCACGGTTTCCTTGGGTGATCGGAACGGGTGTGGTGTTCAGTTGATCGTGACGGCGAAATTGACGTTGCGCGTCGATCCGCCGCTGACCTGGCCCAGCGTGACGTCGATGCCGCTGCTGCCGGCGGTTCCGGCATCGGCATCTGCCCCGTCGGTCAGGGCCGAACCGTCGATCTTGAGCGAGCCAGGCACATAGGTGGTGCCGGTCGGGATCGCGTCGGTCAGGTGCAGGCCGTCGGCTGCGCCGCTGCCGGTCACCTTCGCGCTGAGCGTATAGGTGACGGTGGCGCCCGGTACCGGCTTGGCCGTGCCGAACTGGTCGAGGATTGCGGCAGACTTGGTCAGCGTCACGTTGGCGAGGCTGGCAATCAGCGCCGCGAGGGAATTGGCCGAGGCCGTCGTCAGGCCGACCACGGCATCGCCGCCGCCTTCGCCCTTGCCGGTAAAGCTGGTGCCGGGCGTGCCGGTGCCGGTGGTGGCGGCTGCGGTCAGACGGACCTGGCTGGTGGCCGCATCGGTTGCGCCCGCGGGCAGCGAAACGAGGACGAAAACCTTGACCGACTTGTCGGGATCGATCGAAGGCGTCGCTGCGCCAGCGCCCAGCACCTGATCGATGCCCGCTTCGTAAATGCCGTTGTCGTTGCTGTCGATGACGATGGAGGTGATGGTGCCGTCAAATCCGTTGCCGGAAACCTTGGGGTCGGCGGAAAGATTGAAGGCTTCGGGGCCGTTGCCGCTGTTGGTAACGGACCAGGAAAGGATTGCCGGAGCAGAACCGGCGCTGGCGGGTGCGGATGTCAGCGTGGCGACGGCGACGTCGAGCAGTTCGTCGACCTTGACGGTGACCTTGTTCGACGTGACCGTGCCGCCCGATGCGCCCGACGTGTATGTCGCCGTCGCGGTGTTTTCGATCAGCGTGCCTGCCAGCACGCCAGCGGCGTGGGCGGAGCCTGCAAAGGTTTGCGATGCCAGCGTACATCCAACGATGCAGGCCGAGGTGCGGAGGAGGGTGCGATACGTAGTCATACGGTCGCATTCGGCCTGCGTGGTTAAGATAAAGTAATTAGGCGAAGTCTTAAGTAGGCCAAGGACCCGTCAGGAAGTGGTTGGCGCCGTATAACTAATGTAAGTATAAGTATTTGACGAAATTTAGGATGCGTCGGCCGAAGTTTCTGATTTACCTCGTTTTGTGCCGCAATCCTTACCATCAAAATGCGCCGATGCGGACAACGTAAAAAGTTCCAGAATTTTTCCACCATTGTGGACCGAATGCCGCAAAAATCAGACGAACCGCTCGCACAGCCGGCCAACTGGCAGCCGCGTCCAATTCGCCTCGTATCGGGGAAGGATGCACATGGCCGATGCATTTCGCTCAACAGAACGGCTGGCAAGCAGACCGTTCCACTCGCCCTCGGCGTCCGCGTAGAACATCCCTGTGCCGAGCATCTGCGCAGAAGTCTTGTCTGGGCAGCATGATCGCTAAACCGCGCTCAACGCGAACCGCCGAGGTTTTCACCCCGGCCCGGTCTGCTGCAAATCAAGAAATGGTGCCAGAAGAGGAGGCAATAATAACAAGTAACAATTTGATATTGTTTTTGAAAGATAATTTGGTTTTTCTTCGTGGCACAAATGGTGGCACTGAAAAAATTATCTTGAGTGGTTCGTTTCCTGATCCAAACTCAATTCATACTGTCCCGATACATTTCTTTCCGTTTCACGGCAAGCCGAATCGCCTTGTTTGACTTGGGGCGCTGTGGACAGGAAGGCGGCATTGCCACCATCAATTGGCCGCTGGTTAAACTTGGAATGCACATAGAGTTCGCCGATTCTCGCTTAGCTATTGTCACTTCAAACGGGGTCGCTCCAGTTGACGATGTGACATCACCAGAATCGACCGTTTGTTCGTCGTGCCAGAATGGCAGCAAGATGGCCGGTTGCTGACTGCCCGCTTCCGGGGTGCGAAACTGTGATAGGAGCGATTCCCGAGGCTAACCGAGGCTTCATCGAGCACTACAGCCGCGACGACGACGTTCTCTAGTTCGCGCTGCTTCGCAGTAGCGGCAGGCACCATTCGCGCGACGCCTCGGAGAAGACCGTCAAGACCAGATCCCTGTCGGCCCGTCCGAGAGGGATCTGGTCAAGGCGCGCGAAGATGTTAGGCTTGGTACTCGTCCGCCTGCTTTGATTGTTCGCGCCACTTGCTGCGCGCACCGCGCAGGATCGCGACGAACTCGCTAAGGATGGCGGCCGCCAGTAGCAGGAGTCCGATCTTGATGATCGGGTCCAACGAGAATGGCCAAAAATTGTGAAGTTTCGGGAAGCAGCACTCAAGCCAGATCGAGCTGATATCGAGCCAGAGCGCGAAACGAAGGATAAGCGGCATGGGTCAACTCCTTGAATTGACCGATCGTCGTCTGGAGCGCTGCTGGGACGGCTGCGCCTTTGCGTCGAATCGGGCCAGCGCGTCGCGCTGACCCGGCCCAATTTTCACACGGGGAAGAGCGCCAAAATTGGCTGCCATCTGAGCGCAGGTCCCGCGTCTGATCCGCACAGGGCGAGCCTTGGGCAAGGTTGGACGCAGTCGGCCTCAGCTGTTTTGGGGGCATGTTGATCGCAGGTGCTGATCGTTGCGCGTCGTGGCTTAACTTTGGTCGTCGCATTTTGGCGCGCATTGTCCACACCAATTTATAGGCGCGTCACGACGGCCTAAGTCACGGGTGCGCGGGGCAAGCAACAACGCCACGTGACTACCTACAGCTACTTGCAGTGTGTGACGGCATCTGATAGGTATCAGCAGTTAAGGGGCAATGGAGATCAGCCGAACGCCCTCGGGTGTTTTGGGGACGATCATTGGTGGCTTTGACCCGTGAATGGGCCGACGTCTCGTTGGTCGATCTTGATTTGGATGACCGCTTGCGGCTCGAAAGCCGGGCGCTCTTTTTCATTCCCAATGCGCTGCAAATCTGCAGCGAGCATAAGCTTAGCGTGTCGAAGATGACGTCGCGCGCCACAACTGCGCGTCGGGACCGCCCGCACCTGCAACTCGCAGGTCGACAGGTGATCGGGACGATCTTCAAATGCAAACAGCCGGTCGTCTATGACAGCGCGCTGCGGTTTATTGCGCTCGCCAATCTCGATCTTCCGCCCGACAAATGGCTCCTTACTAAGGATATCGTCGCCTGCGCGTTTCGGATCCGCGATCCGGAGATCATTGGGGAGCTGGGCGTAAAACCGCAGGACTTGGCGACCGCATGCGGTTTGCGTCGCGAAGTGGTCGATTCCGCCCTGAAGCGAATGCGGCTCACCTACGCCGACGCGCACGCCATCTGGGTGCATCTGATGCGAGTGGTGAAGGGGCAGCTAGACCTGTCACCTGCGGTCGCTGAAGTATTAACCGGCGACGAGCGCGATTTCATTCGAACCGATCCCAATGGACGTTATCCGATCGCAGTCGAACGGGCCGGCAAGATCGTGCCACGGCACAGCAAGAAGGCGTTGCCCGACGATACCGAGGACGTCGAATATGTCTATAATCGCGCAAACCTAAGGTTCGCGCCCGTCAGTCATCATCCATGGGCTTTGATGCCGCCGTTCGCGCCGCGAAAGTCTGCGTGGCTGGACGACGTGGAGACGTCGGGGGACGCTAACTAGTCCAGATCCACCGTCTGCCGCGATTGCAGCTTATGGCAATCGCCGGAATTTTCTGCGCTGAGGCAAGAGCCGCAACAAACTCATTGGCCCAGTCATCACGCGCTATCGTCCAATGGGAGCCTGTCCTGAACGCGCTGCAGCTTTCGAGACCAAAGCTGGTTTGAAGGAATGACCACTTTGGTGGCGCGTAGCTGACGCTGGCGCCGATTAGCTGGAACGGCAACTTATCGCCCTTCGCGTTTCGGAAGCTACTTGTCAGGTCTGTCCGCATCCGTGGTCGTTGATGTTGCCTTCCTTCCACCTCCACGCAATCGATAGCTCAGGACGAGCGCTCCATGTTTCCAACCTAGCTCATGCTGCCAGCTGGCTTCCTAAGCGCCCACTCTCAACGAGCAATCGACGGCATGGCGTTCCTTGGCAGCCTTGGCCTTGCAACGTTTGAGGGCTTCACGATTTTCACGCTCCAGCCGCTCCGTGTCGAGCATCGCAGCCCAAGCCTCCGGATTTTGAGACCGGATCAACCTAATGCCCGCCTCCAGCACCGTTGGCGCGCCTATGAGACGCGCCGCCATACGCTCCGGCCAATGCCAGCTCTCGGGCATGCTGCGGGCAATGCTGCCAGGAAGAAACGACCATAGCAGGATACCTGCAAACAGTGCTCCACCCGCAACTTTGAGAAGCTGCTGGCGCTGGTCGGCGACGGCGCGCACATGCTCGGTGACACTGCGCAACACTTGGGCGGCATGATGCAAATCATTCCGGGCCTGGCTGACCCGGTCCTGTTCGGTCCGTCGTGCCGTCTCGGCAACTGCTGCGATCCGGTCGCCAATGCTGTCGGGCGTCATCTGCATGGCCGGATGTTCGGCCATGTTCTTCAGGCACTTGTCGATCTCGCCCAACCACTTGACCATCTCGGTCAGCGTCGTGCGATAGTCGGGTATCACGATATCTGCGCGCTCGGCGGCGAGGTGCTGAACGGCCCGGCGCATCAAGGCCAGTTCGCCTTCAAGGCGCGCGAAGGCCTCAGCGGCAGCATCGCCTGCGGCCTGTGTGGCAGGAGGATCGGGTTCCGGCTCAAGATCCAGTTCCACGTCTTCGGGATCGGCATTGTCCATTTCGTTTCTCCTACAGGCCCATTTCAATTGACCGGCTCCGTGTCATCGACACGGAAGCCTCAAGGTCGCGGACCAGATCACGACCGAGTTCTGGTTTGACGCCAAGCTCGCGGGTCCGACCTCGCAGCAGGGATTCGACCTGCGCGTCACGCTCCAGGCCCTTCGCCATGTCAGCCATGCGGCTGGACACTTCCCGCGCACCGTTGGTGTCGCCGGCCTGCTGCATGACTGTGCGAGCCTGCCCGAGCCGCTGCCAGTCGCTCACAAAGCGATCGGCACGCTTCGCGGGATCGGTGCGGATTGCAGCCTCAACCTTCATGGCGCGGACTGCGCCCTGGCTGCGGCCATCAGCCGCCTCACGGGCAAGCTCCGGCTGGCGCTGCAGGGCGCTGGCAAGGTCGGCTGCGGCATTGGGCCGGATTGCATCGAGCGCCTTCCCGGCCTTCTCCAGCGCCTCGCGCTGGTGGGGCAGGATCGGCAGTCCCTGTTCGCGCATCTGCCCGATGTCAGCGGCTGCGCGCGCATAGCGTTCGACGGTACGGCGCTGCTCGAACAGCCCGGCCTGTTCGCTAGGCAGGGCTTCGAGTTTGTTGGCCTGAGGGCGGAAACTGGCAAAGATCGACTTTGCCCGCTCCGGCAACTGCCGTGCGATTTCCACGATGCGCTGACGGAAGGTGATTCCGCGCAGCTCGGCGAACTGCTGCTCGGGTTTGTGGTCGCTGGCCATGTCCTTGCCGCGCTCGCGGCTTAGCGCGCGGACAAGTTTCGACTGGTCGGCGAAGTGATCGCGGCCATAGTGCAGGGCCACCTCGTCGCGGTGGCGCGACAGCGCGACATAGGCACCGTGGCTGTCCAAGCCTGCCGTGGCCAGCACATGCGCGCGGTCCACGGTCATGCCCTGCGCCTTGTGGATCGTGGCGGCGTAGCCATGATCGACGTGCGCATAATCCTTGGTGTCGAAGGCAACACTGCGGCCATCGTCGGTGCGTACGGCCATGCGCTGCGACGTCACCTGCTCGACGGTGCCGAGCGTGCCGTTCTTGACCCCAAGCCCGCGCTCGTTGCGCAGGAACATGATGCGGTCGCCATCGGCAAACTCCCGCTCGCACGCAGTCGTCCGCGCGCTGCGTCATTGAGCTCACGCACCTCGTCATTGGTGTGGGTTAGAATGATCCGCGTATCTGCGGGATTGGCCTGCCGGTCGCGATCCCAGCGCTCGATCAGCTCGCCTCGCGCCGCTTCCCGCGTCTCGGCCGCATGGACCATGCCGCGTTCGCCATAGGCCTGAATGGCAAAGCCGGTGCGCCCGGTGGCAAGGTGCCGTGTGGCGGCCTGCTGCCAGCCGTCATGCTGGCGGCGTACCTCGCTGATTTCGACGCCGCCGTGCCGTTCGTGGATCGCGCGGAAAGCCGCTCCGGCTTCGATGGCCTGAAGCTGCTGCGGGTCGCCAACCAAGACAACTTTCGCGCCTGCATTTGCGGCATGGGACAGCACGCGCTCCATCTGGCGCGTACCGACCATGCCCGCCTCGTCGATCACCAGTACATCGCGCGAAGTAAGCTGTTCGCGGCCCTGGCCCCACTGGTGTTCAAGGCTGGCGATCGTGCGCGATGCAATGCCCGAGCCGTGCTCCAGCCCCTCGGCTGCAATGCCGGACAGCGCCGCGCCGCGAACGGTATAGCCAGCGCTTTCCCATGCTTCGCGCGCAACGCCGAGCATCGCGCTCTTGCCCTTCCCGGCATAGCCAACCACGACGCTCAGGCCGCGACTGTTGGTCACATGCTCGAACGCCGCGCGCTGCTCGCCCGATAGCGCCAAGCCGCGTTCCGCCGCACGTGCCAGCGCTCCCGTTCGGTCTTGCGGATCGACCCCATGCCGCTCGCGCTCGGCCATCCTTTCCGATGCGCGGCCAAGCCGCTGTTCGGTCTCGATCATCTGGCGCGAAGTGAACCGGTCTTCGCCGCGACCGTCCTTGCCAAGTGCGATCAGGTCAGGCGATCCTCGCATCGCGCTCATCGCCTGATCGAACTGCTCCTTCCCGTCGCTGTGCCGATGCAAGAACATGGCAAGGTCGCGCTTCGTGAATGTCGCCTGTTGGTGCGTGATCGCATCAAGGGCTACGTTAGGATTGGCGATGATCCGCTCGCCATTACGCTGCGCGACAGCGCGGTGTTCCTCGATCCGCTCTGCCTCAAGCCCGCGCACGCCCATGCGCGAAGCGGCGGGGCCGATCTTGTCCTGCGGCTCCAGCGCAATGCCTTGCGCCTCCAAGCTCCGGTGATTGATGCGCGCGTCGATATCGAGTTCGGCCAGCCGCTGGTTGACATGCTCGGCCCAGCGCTCCCGCCATTGCTCGACCAGCTCGGCCTTGTTCCACTCGCGCACCTTCGCGCCGAACCCGTCTTTGCCGACCTCGCGCATTGTGAGCATGACATGGGCGTGGGGTTTGGTCTTGCCGTCCTTGCCAATATCCCAATGGACATTGAGATCGGCGATCATGCCCTTTTCGACGAACTCGGCTTCGGCAAACTCGCGGGCCAGCTCGATGGCTTGTTCCTTGGTCAGCTCTCGCGGAAGCGCGAACTCGACCTCGCGGGCAAGCTGCGCGTCCTTGCGCTTCTCGGCGGCCTCGACCGCGTTCCAGAGCTTCTCGCGGTCGGCAAATTCCTCGGGCGCGCCTTCCGGCAAGAGCACTTCGGAATGGACGACGCCGTCCTTGTTGGTGAAGTCATGGTCGCGGTCGAGCCGTTCGTCATGCAGCCGCTCGCCCCCGCGATAGGCGGCGGCCGCCACAGCGCTGCGCCCGCTCGACCGGCTGATGACTTTAACGGAGAAGTGGAAGATCGCCATGATGGCAATCCATCTACGCCATGAGCGCCACGTCGGCACGACGTATAAGCGCGCCCTCCCTCGAAAATTTCTCGCTCGGGACTATGCTGTATCAGTATGTCTCAACGACTCTGAAGCAATGCAGGCCGCTCGATATTATCATGGTCGCATCACCTCTCAAGGGAGAACTTCGATGCGCAAACCCCGTGACTTCGATTCGGAACTGAAGGCGCTCGCCGACAAGGCGAAGCAACTCAAGGAACGCCGAGTGCAGCAGCTTGGCGAATTGGTCATCGCCACAGGAGCCGATGCGACCGACGCGGAAACGCTGGCCGGTGCGCTGCTCGTTATTGCGGAATCCAGCGAAGCCCAACGGAAGGAGGCCTGGCGCAAACGCGGCGCGGCCTTCTTTCAGAGCAAGGCCCGCAAACGTAGCGAAGGACCTGAACGCCAACCGGACGGCACTCTGCCGTTTGACGGCGGCGCGGCATCGGCTTGAGGCAGCGATGGCCCGCACCGACATGCGCGAATGGCAAGTGAAGCGCCGCGATCGCACGCGGCAATTGATCGAACTTGGCGGCCTGGTAGTGAAGGCCGGGCTGGTCGAACTCGCCGATGATGATCGCGCCACGCTTTACGGCGCGTTCCTAACCCTCGCCGCCAAGCTGCGCGGCGAAGATCGCGAGCAGGCGCTCGTGCTATTGAAACGGAAGGGCAGGCGGGCGTTCGATAGCGAAGGATGACGAAAACTATCGCGATGGACATTGGCTACCTTCGACAAAAGCGATGATTTGCGACTAAGATTTTCGGCGGGGATTTCTAGAAATTGTCGTACTTGGAGTTGAGGCTATTGGTTTTTTCAATCTTGTTCCTGTCCCATGGACAATGATCGGCGTCCAGCGGATATCGGCGCGCGAAAGCTTGAATTCCTCAAGGATTCTTTCGGGGGCAGCTACTGGTGTTGCGGTGTAGAAAACGGCGAAAAAGCGCGTCCATTGCGGGTCACCGCTGTAGCCATTCATGTCCGCAAATACGCCGTCGAGCTCGTGCTTGAGTTCCTGCTCGTCGAGGGCGTACTTGAACTCCGCTAGCGCCTTGAGTGAGGATACACCGACATCGGCTTTGTATGTTTTGAACAGGTGCGACACCGGGATTTCGCGACGACAATCTGGAAAAACTGTTTTCAAGAGATCGTAAATTGGTTGCCGAACATCTTTCTCCGAAGTCGGCACGATTTTGCGGTCGGCAAGAATATAGGGGGTTTGGCGCAGAACCCGTTCGAACAGCCCGATCTTGTATGTGTCCCGCGTGCCATCGCCACGTATCAACGCCGAAAGCGCCTCGAAAGCTTGGTCGATATAAGTCAGTGGCTCGCTGTAGAGATTTTCGGGATTATGAGGAGAATGCTTTACGTCGTCGAGCTTCCCTTCAAACGTTATAAATCCTTCGCGAAATACTGAAAGGAAATGAGGCAGGCCCGCTCGCTCGATGAGGATTAGCGTTCGCAGATACGCCTGCCGCAGGCGGTAGCCCAGATAGGACTTCTCTCCCTCATACTGCTCGTCTTCATGGTATCCGTTTTCATCCTGAGAATAGCCAAAGACGCGTTCGCACTCACGAAGCTGCTGACGGCAAGCATCGATTTCTGCGGCGACGGCTGACCATTCCATAAGCTCGGGAGCGTCTTTCATCTTGGCACCTTCGTCGAGGGGGCACGCATCGCGTATGTTTGTAATGTTGCGCAGCTTTGCATTGGCATTTGCGCATTCTGCGAATGCTTTCAGAATCTGCCGCTGATTGGTTTCATTTTTCGACCGCACCATAGACAATCAGCCGGTCCGGGCGTCCTCCCACATCGACGATGTCGCCCGTAATCATGAAGCGCCCGCCGGGATGGAGGTCATGAAAGCTCTCGCTCTTGAGCGGGTCTACTGGCACGAGGAAATGATAGCCCTCAGGGCGGAAATGCAACTGATCATCGGCTAGGATGATTTCGCCAACGAGCGTGCCAGCACGAGCGTCGGCGATCATGTCAGCAACCTCTCGGTGCATAATGGCAGCCCTATTCGCTTCCGGCGCGACTAGTTTGGGAAGTTCGTCTCGTTGAACGAGTTCCCGCAATTCAATTGCCCTCGCCTCATCCATCACAAGGACACTTTGCCCGTGTGTAATTAGCATGATCTGGGTAACATTCTGCTTGATCACAATTTCAGCGCCCGCCTTGGCGATCGGTGTCTCGCCGGCCTTGCTTGGCGTCATCATATAAATAATTCCAGCTGCTACCGCCCCTACAAGGGTCGTCACCTTGAGGGCGGCATCAATGGGCTTGTCGAAAAACTCCTTCGCTGCGTTCTTTGCGATGACACGCAAGGTGACGTTTACGCTCCCGTCCTTGATACCAACGACCCGCAGTTCGGCTCCATGGCGATTTGCCACGGTTCCCGCACGCGAGAGGAAGTTTGCGAGCGCCCGGGCCTCTATTCCGCTGTCGGTTACGAAATAAAAGGCAAGCTCATCGGGGGCGAGTCCTAGCCTTTCCAGGTTGTTGGTCATTCGATTAACTCCTTTGGGCGCCGTTGCCTGAAGGACGCCCGCACGCGCCGCACCCTCCAGAGACCTTGCGAAGTTGCAAACCCACGCTGCACAGTACCATTCATAGATACAGAACCTTCTCCAGCACATCTGCTAGTTCACGCCGTTTGTCGGTAGTGAGGCGGTCCAGATTGCGCTGCTTCCAAAGGACGGCAGGCAGTTGCCGAGCTTCCGTTATCCCGAGAAGCTCCCAATTCGGCTCGCCGCGCTTAAAACCTAGAAGAAAATGCCGATGCGCGTCGGGCATGTCGGTGACCATCGCGGTGATGATTGCCTCACGTGCCGCTTCAAGATTGGCAAGGGCAACAGGTTCCTGCGTCATTCCGGCAAACCCCCGTGCAAATTCCTCCGCCAGTGGCTTGCGGGTTGGTGCCAGGATCTCGGCCATCGGGCGGTTGTGGCTGATGAGATAGACAAGGAATGCGCGCCGCAGTTCGTTGCTGATGCCTTCGTGCGCCAACAGGTCACAAACGTCGAAAAGATCGCGCGGATGCTGGCGGTCGAGCGCTGCCACGATCTTGCCCGCATAGAGGTCGGCGAAGGACACGACCTGCATTTCAGCAAAGCCGAACTCGTCCTCCACCGTCGGCACCACGGATGTCACCACAGGATCGTAAACCTTGCCGCGCAGTACGGGCGTAATCTCGATCTTGATCTGAACGCCCCCGGCGCGAACGATCAGCTTCGTAACAATTTTCTCGTCCGCCGAGCGAGACGGATTGACCTTCGCGCCGGGGATTCCAGCCTCTATCCGTTCGGCGATCCGCAGCATGGCTGCGTCGATTGCGGCAAGTGATGTGGTGCGATCCTCGACGGGCAGATATGTCAGGTCGATGTCCACCGAAAGGCGCGGCATGTCGCGCACGAACAGGTTGATGGCTGTGCCGCCCTTGAGCGCGAATGCCGTTTCCTTCGCCACGAAAGGGATGGTCCGAATGAGAAGCGCGACCTGCTGCCGGTAGGTGTCGAGAAAGGCCATGAGTTCACTGCCCTCCCAGATCGGACGGTACGGTTATCTGGTACGTGGGGTCGAGCCTGCCGCCTTTGACAAGGACGCGCTTGCCCGATCCGAGATCAACGCGTGACACGTCGAGCCGGGACCGCCAAGCATGACGGTGGCGGTCGGCAAAGAACAGGAACAGCCGCTTCACCTTCACGTTTGCGCACGCTTCCAACAGTGTTTGCAGGCGGCGCGGACTGAGATCGCTCAGCCCTTCCATCAGTGCGTTAACTTGGTGGAAGGTCTCACGATCGGGCAACTCGTCCAGTAGCTCCAGCACGGCGCGTTCCTTGCTCGAATATCGGATCGGCAAGTGCATCCCTGCGGCGCTGACCATGACGGGACTTGGCTCCGGTGGTGCATCGGCATCGCGGGGAAACAGGCGCACGCTGTTGTGCCATTGGAATTTCACGTCGAGCGGCAGGTCGGCCAGCCATGTCGGCACTCGCTTTGGCCCGTAGAGATGGACCTCCTGCATCTCAGCCGACAGGTAATGCGCATAACCCAGTTGTTCGAGCGCGGTGCGCCCGCCAACGGCTAGCGGTAAATCGAGCAAAGTTTGGAGAGATATGACGGCCTGTTGCCATGTCAGCGGCGTGCGCGAACGGCGATAGACGCGCCGCGCCGGGCTATCGAGCCACCCGGCACGAACATACTGGCTTCGCAGCGCGGACGAATAACCGTGGGCTTCCAGCCACCTGGCATCGGCAAGGAGACCTTCAGGGAGTACCTGCTGAAGCCGGTTTAGCTTATTGTCAGAACGCGTAGCCATGCTTAGCGTTTTGGCATATTTTCAAACCAAGGTCCAGTTTGCAATTGCGCAATGTCGATAAGCCAAACTTAGCGTTTTCGCGCAAAAATAAACCGTCACTAAACCCGGATCGTTGCCGAGCCAGCATCTCTTCGTGCAAACAGGAGGACGCTGGCTCGGCTATCATTCTAACGCAACTGTGCGCTTACCATTTCCTCGGCTGCTGCAATGGCCTGCTTCGCGGTGCGAAGCGCGGCTAAAGCGGCAAGCGCATCTCGCCCACTCGGATACGGACCTGGAGGAGGCAAGTTGGCACCCGTTTCGGGCACAACGAAGCGAAATTTCTGCCTCGTTGCTATCTCGGCAATGCGCCCACCGTTGACGCCAAACCAGGCCGCAATATCATGCTGCCGGTCTCCGCGCGCAAGCATGCCCTTGACTATGGCCGCATCCCGCTCGCTCAGCTGGATGCCACTGGAATGTGCTCTTTGTCCCATGACCACCCTCCTCAAGCGGTCTGGCCGAGCTTGAGCAGCTCGGTTTCGAAGGCGTCCTTGGCGATGGTATAAGCTCCTTCATTCTTGCCAATTTTCTGGGGATCACCGGAAAAAGCTTCAATGATGGCGCGATAGCGGCGGACAACGCTGGGCAGGGTGTCCCGGACGAACTTCTCAGGATTGGGAACGCGCCATTCAACATTGCCGTCGCCGTCCGTCTGCATCAAAGCGCTCAGACCATAAACGAGCGGCATGATGAAGCCGTCCGGGTAGCTGTACTGAACCGGCGTTTTCATGAAGGCGGAGACGGGCTTGGTCTTCATGTCGCTCGCCATCTTGACCGATGAGAGCCGACCAAAACGCCCGCCACCATCGTTGTAGGCCGCCGGAAACTCGCGATAGATCAGATCATACAGCGTTGGCATCGTGCCAGCCACGGCCAGCGCCGCGCCGATCACGGTGTTGTGCAGTTCAAAGGTGCCATCGCCCGTCTGCGTTGAAACCTCAGGATGTTCCATCATGGCATCGAAGGACGACGAGCACTTGCCCTTGCCGCTATAGATATCGACCACGCGAGGCTTGGAGATACCAGCAGGAAGCGGAGCCAGCGTAAGTGGCACCCAGGCCAGCGCCACAATGTCGCGGATCTTGACGTCGCCACCGTCGTTCGATTTCCACTCGACCCGCTTGGCAATGTCCGCAGGCACTGTGGTGCGCAGATGGTCATACAGGCCCTTTTTGTTGGCCTTGGCCTCATCGGCGAGCTGGCGGTTGTTGTTCCGCGCCGCGCAAATCTCAAACAGCGACGACGTGAACGCCTCTAGCTTGAGATCATCGTCGGGGTCGCTTGGAATGAGCACCTCGACCGGTATCGAGAAATCCAGTGGGCCACCCGCACCGGAAGCTGCGGAAGCCTTGAGCGCTTTCACCTTCTCTTGATTGGCAACCCAAGCGTCCTTGAATTCGGGCCAGGTCTTGACCTTCTTCAGCTCCTTCGGCTCAACGCCGGCCACGCCGAGGATGTGAAGGCCAATCGCCAGGGTGTTGTGGCCGCCGTCAAGGATGCCCTCGATCGCCGGATTATCAAAAGACATGTGATAGCGGCGCCGCTCCAGCTCGCGGCAATTGGCCGAGGCCACCAGAATGCCCTTTGTCTTGAAGGGAAAAAGGTCCGGTGTAGTCTCGATGGACTCGCGGATGTCGTTGGTAATCTGGCCGACCTTGGCCGTGCGGGGATTGGCATCCAGATCAGCGGCATCGAGCAGTGGCAACAGGTTGCGGGCTCGTACAAAGCCAACAAGCCGAGTCACAGGCCCTTCGGTCTGGCGGTCAACGGATTCAAAGCGAATGAGAAGTTCGTTCGGGTTCATGTTTAGTCTTCCTATCCAGGAGGACTGGTGCTGAACGGTGTTGGCATGTTCAAACCAACGGTATGAGCAAGTGGGAAATCCAGCTCAACCGCCACCATCCGGTGACAACCCCATCCAGAACCAATCCAGGTTCTTTTTCAGCCCGCCATCTCGGCGGACACCGGTTAGATCTCACAACTCCGCCAAGGATGCAAGTCTGAGTCTGCGATGCTCAATCAATCCGGGGCCAAGCGAACCTGAATTTGCGGACGTAGTACTGCCGGTAAAGATAGCCCAGATCGGCTTCCCAATCCGCGACAGCCTGCTCGAGGTTCGCGGATCGCTTCCGTTTCCCATTTCGGGCGAACGAAGCGAGTTCGTGGGCAAGCTTGCGGAGACGCAGGGGTGTTCCCGGCAACCCCCAATCACGCATGTAGGAGAGGCCGTTGATCGGCGGCAAAGCAGAAGCAAAGCAAAGGTCAAGGATCTGTCGCCGAATCCCGGCGGATACGCCGTTGGTCGATCCAACCCGGTATCCGAGGTATGATAGCATCCCGATCAGATGCCAATCGCCGCTGTCGATCCCGCTCTTACCCTTGGGCGCTTTGGTCGATGGCCATGGGAATGCGCGCGGATCGGCTTCGGCAATGGCCAGTCGCCGCGCCCACTCAGCGCTCAGCGCGCTGCGGAACACGATGTAGGGTGCAGCTTTCTCTTGCCCGACCCGATCAATCAGCGCGATGGTGTTGAGCCATTGCTTCTGCAGCTCATCGAGTGAGCGCTCTGGCAGCCCCGCCACCATCCGGGCAACATCTGGCGGCAAGTCACTTAACACGAATGCTGGCTGCGGAGGTTGGGCTGGCGACGCTGGGGACACTGCCTTCGCGGCAGGCGATCTGGAAACGTCCGGGGGAAGACCTACCTTGCCATCACGCGCTGTCCGGCCTGACCTGAAAAAATCTGACAGGCCGATCCACATGATCACCAGAATGACAACTACGCCGATGAGCTCACCCATCAGCTGGCCGCCTCGCCCTTTCGTTGCATCGGGCCTGAGATGCGGCAGAACGGTTCACAGCTTGACTGGCCGATAGATCGCGCCCGGCTCGATCAGGCTGGGGGCCGGAATGCCACCGTCCTTGTTCGACATGCGCAGCCGGTATCCCTTTTCAAGCCAGCCAAGCAGTTCGCTACTGTCAGTGACTTCAATGTAGTCTTTTTCGAAGCGCGTCATGGACACGACATAGCCGCCATCCCGGTGCCGGTGCGGATAGAGAATGATTCCAGCCTTCGGGCCGCGCGAAACAAAAGCGTGCAGATGCGGCGCATCGAACGGCGTCATACCGGTAACTCTGCAGCCGAGGTGCCCACCTTGAACGCCCCCGGCCAACCGCCGTGGGCGTCGATCACCTTGTCGATTTCAGCCATGAGGCGGCGGGTTTCGGTGAGGGCGGTGACTGATCTGCCCCCTTCTGAGTGGTCCAAAATC
>DAICYJ010000016.1 GCA_027311705.1 Novosphingobium sp.
CGTTCCCACACCAGGCACTGAAGTAAGCAGGCGGCAGCGTTGGTCCGTGCCGGCCATCGTAACCAGTTGCTTGGTTAACTCTGCCACACGAACCCGAATATCGCTCCAGGCTTTGAGCAGCGGCAGGATGATGCGCGCCAAATCGTTTTCGCCTTCTAGGAGCGTAAGAACGTTGCGTTCAAAGACGCTGCCGACACCTTTGGGGACGACCAGCCCAAACGTCTTCATCAGCCCACGTATCTGGTTCGACATCTGCACCCTCATCTTCATGAGTTGACGGCGGGCGGCGATCAGCGTCCTCATCAACATGCTGTCGAAGCCTTTGACGCGGACCTCCCTATAGAAACCAACTTCAGCCAGATGGGCCAGTCCGTCAGCGTCGTTCGCATCGGTCTTGTTGGCAGCCATATCCAGAGCGGCCTTGGCATGGCGCGCATCTATACAGATCGCCGGCAGACCTTCCGCAGTGAGGGCATGGAAAAACCATACCGACAAAGGTCCGGTCTCAAATACCACGCGCTTTGCATTTGGTGCGCGCTTTCGGATCACTTCTGCGAGAAGCTTCGGGTCGGATGCACACTTGCCACGCCAAATGCGCTTGCCGTCCTGACGAACCGATACTGAAGTGTCTTTCAGGGAGACGTCGAGTCCTATATGCTGATCCACGGTTGTCCTCCATTTGATGCTGGGCCCGGTCCAAAATCGTGAGCCCGTTCTTCATCTTATCGGGGGGCAACCAACCTTCCAGTAATCCCGTGCATCTGGCCAAAGGCCGGCGCTCCCGCGATTACGTCATGTTCGTGCTGCCGATCGTGTTCGGCGCGGTGAGCGACCTTACCGGCATCTGGACCAGCTGCTTCATGGTGCTGTTCGCACTGGTCGGCGTGGCGCTGGCATGGATGCACATTGCCATCCGCCAGATGGAGCAGAAAGCGAGCGGGATCGACGCGCGCAGCCTGCCGCAATTCCCGGAAATGGCGGGCCTGCACGACGAAACCCGCCACGCTGCCGCCCAGCCGAGCAAGGTGCTGGCTGAGTGGAAGCCCGAGGATCCCGATTTCTGGGAAACGACGGGCGAACGTATTGCACGGCGCAACCTATATATCTCGATCCCGGCCCTGCTGCTCGCCTTCGCGGTGTGGATGGTGTGGTCGGTGGTGGTCGCCAAGCTGCCGCAGGTCGGGTTCGCCTATACCACCGATCAGCTGTTCTGGCTGGCGGCGTTGCCGGGGCTGTCGGGAGCGACGTTCCGGATCTTCTACAGCTTTATGGTGCCGATCTTCGGCGGACGGCTGTGGACCACGCTGTCCACCGCTTCGCTGCTGATCCCGGCCTTCGGCATCGGCTATGCGGTCCAGAACCCGCAGACGCCCTACATCATCTTCCTGGTGCTGGCGCTGCTGTGCGGGTTCGGCGGGGGCAATTTCGCCTCATCGATGTCGAACATCAGCTTCTTCTTCCCCAAGGCGCGGAAGGGCAATGCGATGGCGCTCAATGCGGGCCTCGGCAACCTTGGGGTCTCAGTGATGCAGTTCGCGGTACCGCTGATCATCACGGCCGGCGTGTTCGGCGCGTTGGGCGGGGCGGCCCAGCAGACCGCGGAAGGCGGCCAGCTGTGGCTGCAGAACGCCGGGTTCGTGTGGGTGCCCTTCATCATTGCCAGCAGCCTGCTGGCGTGGTTCGGGATGAACGATATCGCCGATGCCAAGGCCAGCTTTGCCGAACAGGCGGTGATCTTCCAGCGCAAGCACAACTGGCTGATGTGCTGGCTTTATACCGGCACCTTCGGCAGCTTCATCGGCTTTTCGGCCGGCCTGCCGCTGCTCGCCAAGCAGCAGTTTCCGCAAGTGGACGTGCTGCAATTCGTGTTCCTCGGCCCGCTCGTCGGCGCGCTGAGCCGGGCGGGCACGGGCTGGGTGTCGGACAAGTGGGGCGGCGCGCGGGTCACCTTCTGGGTGTTCGTGCTGATGATGCTGGGCGTGTTCGGGGTCATGTATTTTATCCAGGCCGCTAGCTGGTGGGGCTTCCTGAGCATGTTCATCTTCATGTTCTTCATGACCGGGGTCGGCAATGCCTCGACCTTCCAGATGATCCCCAACATCATGCGGCAGGAAGTTCCGCGCCTGATGCCGGAACTCACCCCCGATGCGGCGCTCAAGCAGGCAGAGAAGGAATCGGCGGCCATCGTCGGCTTCACCTCGGCGATTGCGGCCTACGGCGCCTTCTTCATCCCCAAGAGCTTCGGCAGCGCCATTGCTGCAACCGGATCGCCGATGGCGGCCCTATGGGGCTTCTTCATCTTCTACGCCAGCTGCGCCGCGCTGACGTGGTTCATCTACACCCGCCGCGGCGGCCTGCTGCACGATATCGAACGCGGGCGCACGCCTGCTCCCGCCGTCCAACCTGCACCCCTGAAAGGAGCCGCTGCATGAGCCAGCTTCTCGACCGCCTGACCTTCTTCCGCCAGCCCAAGCAGGCCTTTGCCGGCGGACACGGCGTCACCACCAACCAGAACCGCGACTGGGAGGACAGCTATCGGAAGCGCTGGCAGCACGACAAAATTGTGCGCAGCACCCACGGGGTGAACTGCACCGGATCGTGCAGCTGGAAGATCTACGTCAAGGGCGGGATCATCACCTGGGAAACCCAGCAGACCGATTATCCGCGCACCCGGCCTGACCTTCCCAACCACGAACCGCGCGGCTGCCCGCGTGGGGCAAGCTACAGCTGGTACATCTATTCCGCCCAGCGGCTGAAATATCCGATGGTGCGTTCGCGCCTGCTGAAACTGTGGCGTGAGGCCCGGGTGCTGCGCACGCCGGTAGCGGCATGGGCCTCGATCGTCGAGGATCCGGCCAAGCGCAAAAGCTACACCGCGATCCGCGGCCATGGCGGCATGGTGCGTTCGACCTGGGACGAAGTGAACGAAATCATCGCGGCTGCCAATGCCTACACCGCCAAGACTTACGGCCCTGACCGGATCATCGGCTTCTCGCCCATCCCGGCGATGTCGATGGTGAGCTATGCGGCCGGATCACGTTATCTCTCGCTGCTCGGCGGCACCTGCATGAGTTTCTACGACTGGTATTGCGACCTGCCGCCCTCCAGCCCGCAGACCTGGGGCGAACAGACCGACGTTCCCGAAAGCGCCGACTGGTACAATGCCGGGTTCCTGATGATGTGGGGCTCGAACGTCCCGCAAACCCGCACCCCCGATGCGCACTTCATGACCGAGGCCCGCTATCGCGGCACCAAGGTCGCGGTCGTCAGCCCCGATTACGCCGAGGCGACCAAGTTTGCCGATCTGTGGCTCAACCCCAAGCAGGGCACCGATGCGGCGCTGGCGATGGCGATGGGCCATGTGATCCTGCGCGAATATCACCTCGACCGGCAGGCCGAATATTTCGAGGATTACTGCCGCAAATATTCCGACATGCCGATGCTGGTGAAGCTGGTGGAAAAGGACGGCGCATGGGTGCCTGAAAATCTGCTGCGCGCCGCCGATTTCCTCGGCAGCCTGGGCGAGGCCAACAATCCCGACTGGAAAACCGTCGCCATCGACGAGGCGACCGATGAAGTGGTGGTGCCGTCGGGCTCGGCGGGTTTCCGCTGGGGCGAGGAAGGCAAGTGGAACCTGCAGGAAAAGGACGGGCGCGGCAATGCCACCCGGCTGCGCCTCACCAATATCCTTGATGGCCAGCATGACGAGGTGATCGAGGTCGCCTTCCCCTATTTCGGCAATCTTGAGCACGATCACTTCCAGGGCACCGATCACCCCAGCGTGCTCAAGCGCCGCGTCCCGGTGCGGCAGGTGCAATTGAAGGACGGCAAGGCGTTTGTCGCCACCGTGTTTGATCTTTTCTGCGCCAATTACGGCCTCGACCGGGGGCTGGGCGGCGATCATGTCGCGCGCGATTACGGCGCGATGGAGCCTTACACCCCGGCGTGGGCGGAAAAGATCACCGGGGTGCCGGCCGATCACATCATCACCGTGGCCCGCGAATTCGCCTCGAATGCCGAGGTGACCAAGGGCAAGTCGATGGTGATTTTGGGCGCCGGGCTCAACCACTGGTATCACATGGACATGAATTACCGCGGCATCATCAACCTGCTGGTGATGTGCGGCTGTGTGGGCCAATCGGGCGGCGGCTGGTCGCACTATGTCGGGCAGGAAAAGCTGCGCCCGCAGACCGGGTGGACCGCGCTCGCCTTCGCGCTCGACTGGAACCGCCCACCGCGGCACATGAACTCGACCAGCTTCTTCTACGCCCACACCGATCAGTGGCGGTATGAGACGCTGGGTGTGGAGGAAATCCTTTCCCCCACCGCGCCTGATGGCGACTGGGACGCGAGCCTCATCGACTACAACGCGCGCGCCGAACGCATGGGCTGGCTGCCATCCGCGCCGCAATTGAAGACCAACCCGCTCGAAGTCGGCAAGGCGGTCAAGGCCAGCGGCAAGACCCCGGGCGAATATGTCGCCGAAGGCTTCAAGGCAGGCACGCTGGAAATGTCGTGCTTTGATCCCGATGATCCGGCCAACTGGCCGCGCAACATGTTTGTGTGGCGGTCAAACCTGCTCGGCTCGTCGGGCAAGGGCCACGAATATTTCCTCAAGCACCTGCTTGGCACCGCCCACGGCGTGCAGGGCAAGGACCTGGGCGAAACCGGCGCGGTCAAGCCCAAGGAAGTGAAGTGGCACGATGAAGCGCCCAAGGGAAAGCTCGATCTGCTGGTGACGCTCGACTTCCGCATGTCCACCACTTGCGTCTATTCCGACATCGTCCTGCCGACAGCGAGCTGGTACGAGAAGGACGATCTCAACACCTCGGATATGCACCCCTTCATCCACCCGCTCTCGGCGGCAGTGGACCCGGTGTGGGAATCGCGCAGCGACTGGGACATCTACAAGGGCATCGCCAAGAAGTTCTCCGAAGTCGCCCCCGAGGTGCTCGGCGTTGAACATGACGTGGTGCTCACCCCGATCCAGCACGACAGCCCGAACGAGATCGCACAGCCTTATGACGTGGCCGACTGGGGGCTGGGACAGGCTGAGCCGATTCCCGGCAAGACCATGGCCAATGTCGCGCTGGTGGAGCGGGATTACCCCAATCTCTACAACCGCTTCACCGCGCTCGGCCCGTTGATGGAAAAGCTTGGCAATGGCGGCAAGGGGATCGGCTGGAACACCGATCACGAAGTCGAAGCGCTGCGCAAGCTCAACGGCCCGGTGCAGAAGGACGGGCCGAGCAAGGGCATGGCGCAGATCGAAACCGCGATCGATGCCGCCGAAGTGATCCTGATGCTTGCGCCCTAAACCAATGGCGAGGTCGCGGTCAAGGCGTGGGCGGATCTGGGCAAGAAGACCGGCCTCGATCACACCCATCTGGCGCTTCCCAAGGAAGACGAGAAGATCCGCTTCCGCGACATTCAGGCCCAGCCGAGGAAGATCATCTCCTCGCCCACCTGGTCGGGGCTGGAAAGCGAGCACGTGTGCTACAACGCGGGTTACACCAACGTCCACGAGCTGATCCCGTGGCGCACGCTGACCGGGCGTCAGCAGCTCTATCAGGATCACAAGTGGATGCGCGCCTTCGGCGAGGGCTTCTGCGTCTACCGCCCGCCGATCGACACCAAGGCGGTGCAGCCGATGCTCGACGAAGCCAAGGGCGCGCCGCACGTGATCCTCAACTTCATCACCCCGCACCAGAAATGGGGCATCCACTCGACCTATACCGACAACCTGCTGATGCTGACGCTGTCGCGCGGCGGGCCGATTGTGTGGATGAGCGAAGTGGACGCCGCCAAGGCGGGGTTGGTCGACAATGACTGGGTGGAAACCTTCAATTCCAACGGTGCGCTGGTGGCCCGCGTGGTCGTGTCGCAGCGGATGAAGGAAGGCACGCTGTTCATGTATCACGCGCAGGAGAAGATCACGAACATGCCCGGATCGCCCCTGACCGGGCAGCGCGGGGGCATCCACAATTCGGTCACCCGCGCGGTGCTGAAACCCACCCACATGATCGGCGGCTATGTCCAGCTGGCCTACGGGTTCAACTATTACGGCACCGTCGGATCGAACCGCGACGAATATGTGATCGTCCGCAAGCTTACAAAGGTCGACTGGCTCGAAGGGGCCCTCGCTGAAGGGGAGACCGCAGCATGAAAATCCGCGCGCAGATCGGCAAGGTCCTGAACCTTGACAAGTGCATCGGCTGCCACACCTGCTCGGTGACGTGCAAGAACGTGTGGACCAGCCGCGAGGGCATGGAATACGCCTGGTTCAACAATGTCGAGACCAAGCCCGGCATCGGCTACCCCAAGGATTGGGAAAACCAGAAGCGCTGGAACGGCGGCTGGGTGCGGGACGCGGGCGGATCAATCCGGCCCAAGATGGGCGGCAAGTGGCGGATGCTGGCGAAAATCTTCGCCAATCCCGATCTGCCCGAGATCGACGATTACTACGAACCCTTCACCTTCGATTACGCCCACCTGCAAAAGGCGGGCGAAAGCAAGGCCTTCCCCACCGCCCGCCCGCGCAGCCTGATTTCGGGCCAGCGGATGGAGAAGATCGAATGGGGCCCCAACTGGGAGGAAATCCTCGGCGGGGAGTTCGCCAAGCGGTCAGAAGATTACAACTTCGAAGGCGTGCAAAAGGAGATCTACGGCCAGTTCGAAAACACCTTCATGATGTATCTCCCCCGGCTGTGCGAACATTGCCTCAACCCGACTTGCGTCGCCGCCTGCCCATCCGGCGCGATCTACAAGCGCGAGGAAGATGGCATCGTCCTGATCGATCAGGAAGCCTGCCGCGGCTGGCGCATGTGCGTGTCGGGCTGCCCTTACAAGAAGATCTATTACAACTGGAAAACCGGCAAATCGGAAAAGTGCATCTTCTGCTATCCGCGCATCGAAGCGGGCCAGCCGACGGTGTGCAGCGAGACCTGCGTCGGGCGCATCCGCTACCTTGGCGTGATGCTCTATGATGCCGACCGCATCGAGGAAGCGGCATCGGCCGAAAACGTCGAGGATCTGTATCAGGCGCAGCTTGATATCTTCCTTGATCCCAATGATCCGGCGGTAATCGAACAGGCGCGTAAGGACGGCGTGCCGGAAAACTGGCTGGAGGCTGCGCGCCATTCGCCGGTGTGGAAGATGGCAATGGAATGGAAGGTCGCATTCCCGCTCCACCCCGAATACCGCACCCTGCCGATGGTGTGGTACGTCCCGCCGCTCTCGCCGATCAACGCTGCGGCCAGCGCCGGGCAGATCAGCGTTAACAACAACATGCCCGATGTGCGCTCGCTTCGCATCCCGCTGAAGTATCTCGCCAATCTGCTGACGGCAGGCGACGAGGAGCCAATTGCCCTGTGCCTTGAACGGATGCTGGCGATGCGCGGCTACATGCGCGCCAAATCGATCGAAGGCGTGCACAACGAGGCCATCGCCACGGACGTGGGCCTCACCGGCGCCCAGATCGAGGAGATGTATAAGGTGATGGCGCTGGCGGATTACGAAGACCGCTTCGTGATCCCCACCGGCCACCGCGAGGATGCCGAGGACATGTTCGAGGAACGCGGCTCCTGCGGCTTCTCCTTCGGCAATGGCTGTTCGGGCGGGTCGAACGAGACCAACCTGTTCGGCGCTCCGCCGGCCCGCAAGAAACTCCAAACGCCTTCGGAGGTGTTCTGATGCAATCGCTCCATCTGATCTCGCTGCTGCTGCAATATCCCTCGCTTGAATTGCAGGCGGTGGCGGGCGAAATCCGCCAGTGGCTGACGGGCGATCCGGCGCTGCCGCAAGCCGCCGTCGGCGCGTGCGAACCGCTGCTGACCCGGCTGGCGACCACCGACATCTATGACTGTCAGGAAGCCTACGTCGATCTGTTCGACCGCGGGCGGGCGCACAGCCTGCACCTGTTCGAACATGTCCACGGCGAGAGCCGTGACCGGGGGCAGGCGATGGTCGATCTGCGCGCCCGTTACCTTGATGCCGGGCTAGAGCCGGAGGGCAATGAACTGCCCGATTACCTGCCGCTGTTCCTCGACTATTGTTCGACCCTTCCCGAGGCGCGCGCTCGTGATACGCTGGCCGAGCCCGGCGTGGTGCTGATCGCGCTGGCAGCGCGGTTGGCGGACAAGGGATCGGACTATGCCCCGGTATTCGCGCTTCTGTGCGAGATCGCCGGGCTGGAAATGGACGAAGCGGCAGCCAAGGCTCTGCCGCCCGCCGAAGACCCCGAAACCCT
>DAICYJ010000214.1 GCA_027311705.1 Novosphingobium sp.
AAAGTCGGAAAACTGCCCTTCGCAGCCAGCGTGAACCAACGGCAGCTATCGGTCCTCGTGCGTTGGAGCGGCTGTGGCAGGAAATGGGTGGATTGCGGACACTGTCGCCGTATGGGTTTTGAGATGGCTAGTTGGGCGCGGCACGAAGAATTGCTTGCTCTGATTGCCCCTCAAGCAGTGCTAAAAACTCGCCTCTAAAGCGCTCGACGTCGCTGTAGTTTACCAGAAAATTTGCGGTTAGACGCCGATCGTTGACGGCTTCCTCATCGGATGCAGGCTCCGCCACCGTTATACTTACCTTTAGCGAGCCTCGGACGTTATGAGGCGATATCCAAATGCCCAGATGGCATTCCTTCAATTCATCGCCAGATTTGTCCCAAAAGCCCCCAGCTAGGACTGGCTCTTCACCTTTTGTTATCGGATAGATGCCGACCAATCGGCAGAATTCGCGCAGTTGCTTCAACGAGAACCAGGCTGAGCCGCTTCCTTTAAACTGACCAATTGCCACGTCGGCGATCAATTCACCGTCCTGACCTTCGTTGGCATTGTAGCGCAGGGTTAGCGTGTTCATACATTCGGCGATAGCAGCTTGTAAAATGGCAGCAATGGTGTCGTTTCCGGAACGTCCGTTCGCAGGAGAAAATGGTCGATTGCTGATGTTCCCGGCACGAAGAAATTGTCCACACCGCCGGGGGCGAGGCATTTCCTTGCCCTTACAAAATCTCCAGCACCAGTTCCTTGGGGCGGCACAGGCGCACGCCCTTGTCGGTTTCGACCAGCGGGCGTTCGATCAGCTTGGGCTCGGCCGCCATCGCCGCCAGCACGGTGGCGTCGTCGGCCTGTGGCAGCCCGCGTTCCTCGGCATCGGTGCCGCGCAGGCGCAGGCCCTTTTGCGGGGTGAGGCCGGCGTCGCGGTAAAGCTGGGCCAGTTTATCGGCTGTCGGCGGGGTTTTCAGGTATTCGATCACCGTTACGTCGGCTCCCGCTTCCTGCAGCATCGCCAGCGTGTTGCGCGATGTGCCGCAGCCGGGGTTGTGCCAGATCGTCGCTTTCATGTCGGTAGCCTTCTAAACACGTTGCAAAACTTCAAAGCTTTACCTGCTCCCCCGCGAAGGCGGGGGCCTCAGGCGGGGTGGCGCTTGGTTGCCCGAGGCCCGCGCCTTCGCGGGGGAGCAGGGGGGCTACAAACCCGGCGTCGTCGCCGTGGCGGGCGCGGGCACCGGGGTGAGCGTTTCCTCGTGCCGCATCGCCCGCCCGGCGCGTTGGACCGCGCGGACCAGCCGGGGATAGACGCCGCAGCGGCAGATGTTGGTCAGCGCCACGCCGATGTCGGCCTCGGTCGGATCGGTGTTGCGCGCGAGCAGCGCCTCCGCCGCCATGATCAGGCCCGATGTGCAGAACCCGCACTGGATCGCCTGTTCGGCGACGAAGGCCTGCTGCACCGGATGGTTGCGGTCGGTCGAAAGGCCTTCGATGGTGGTGACGGAGCGCCCCTCCGCCTCGCCCAGCGACAGGGTGCAGCTGGGCATGGCCTGCCCGTCCACGATCACCATGCAGGCCCCGCACTCACCGGTGCCGCAGCCGTATTTGGTGCCCGTCAGGTTCGCCGCATCGCGCAACGCCCACAACAGCGGGGTATCCGGTTCAAGCCGGAATTCCAGCGGCTGGTTGTTGACCGTCAGCCGGGCCATCGCGCGTCAGATCAGCCCGGCGAGCGGGCTGGAAGGATCGGCATATTTGCGCGTGCCCATGCGGCCCGAAAGATAGGCGTCGCGCCCGGCCTCCACCGCCAGCCGCATCGCGCGGGCCATGCGGATCGGGTCTTTCGCTTCGGCGATGGCGGTGTTCATCAGCACGCCGTGGCAGCCAAGCTCCATCGCCACCGCCGCATCGCTGGCAGTGCCGACGCCGGCATCGACCAGCACCGGCACGCTCGCGCCTTCGACGATCAGGCGGATGGTCACGCGGTTCTGGATGCCGAGGCCCGAGCCGATCGGCGCGCCCAGCGGCATCACCGCCACCGCGCCCGCATCTTCCAACTGTTTCGCCGCGATCGGATCGTCGGTGCAATAGACCATCGGCAGGAAGCCTTCCTTGGCCAGCACTTCGGTGGCGCGGATGGTTTCGATCATGTTGGGATAGAGCGTCTTGGCCTCGCCCAGCACTTCCAGCTTCACCAGATCCCAGCCGCCCGCTTCGCGCGCCAGCCGCAAGGTGCGGATCGCGTCTTCGGCGGTGAAGCAGCCGGCGGTGTTGGGCAGGTAGGTGATCTTTTTCGGGTCGATGAAGTCGGTCAGCATCGGGGCCTTGGGGTCCGACACGTTGACGCGGCGGACGGCGACGGTGACGATTTCCGCGCCCGATGCGGCGACGGCGGCAGCGTTCTGGGCGAAGTCCTTGTACTTGCCGGTGCCGACGATCAACCGCGAGCGATAGGTGCGGCCTGCGACGGTCCAGGTGTCGTTCGGGTCGCTTTGTGTGCCGTTCAGGTCGTCCTGCCCGCCGCCCACAAAATGGACGATTTCCAGCACGTCGCCATCGGCAATCGCCACGTTTGCCAGCGTCGAACGCGGCACAATCTCGCCATTGCGTTCGACCGCGACCTTCTTCGGGTCGAATTCGAGGCTGGTGACCAGATCGGCGATGGAGCCGGGCGCGGCGCGGCGCGGCTCGCCATTGACGGTGAGCGAGAGAAGCATCGGGGAAGGATTGGAAGCCATGCCTGCCGCTTTAGCGGGCACAGCACGCCGTGCAAGCGGAAGGCGTCAGCACGCGGCCCGGCGGATGTTGACGACATGCGCGGTGGCGACGAGCAGGACGCCCAGGATCGTCAGGATCGCTTCGGCAGGGCCGTGGCCGGTCAGCACCGCCGCCGCCATCAGCGCCAGTCCGGTTCCGCCGATCGCCAGCGGCAGCTTGTGGCCATGGCGCAGCGCGCCCATGCCGATGGTCGCGGCGCCCACGATCAGGGCGGCGATCAGCCCGAAGCGATGGATGGCCGGATCGAGCAGCACGCCGCCGCCCACGCCCAGCACGCCGATCAGGAACAGGCCGGCGACGCAATGCACCATGCACAGTCCGGACAGGATCACGCCGACGCTGTCGAGACGTTCGGCGAGTCGACGCCGCAGGGAAGGGATCAGTTCGCTCATCGCGGCTCCATATATGTAACACTATAACATGACGCAATGGGGAGCGGCGTGGCATTGCGTAAATCAAGGCGGCAAGCGCCTTGCCCGTGGCGAGGCGAGCACCGGCAATTGCCCTCAATGCCGCAGGAATCGTACCATTTGCGCTTGCGCTTTGCCTGGCATGGCCGCAGAGGCAGGGCCTTATGGTAGCTCTTGCAGTTCCATCCCGCGCGGCGCTCGCGCAGCCCGCCGCCCTTGCGCTGGCCCGCTGGCTGGCCTTCGTCGCGGCAATGATCGTGGCGATCGTGGTCGTCGGCGGCATAACCCGGCTGACCGAATCGGGCGTTTCCATCACCGAATGGAACGTGGTTTCGGGCACGCTGCCGCCGCTGGGCGATGCGCAGTGGCAGGCCGAATTCGACAAGTATCGCCAGACCCCGCAATACATTCTGGTCAACGGGCCGGCGGGGATGACGCTGGCGACGTACAAGTTCATCTTTTTCTGGGAATGGGTGCACCGCCTGCTGGCGCGGACCATCGGCCTGGCCTTTGCCGCGCCGCTCGCGTGGTTCTGGGTGCGGGGCCAGATCCCCGCCGGATACAAGCCGCGCCTGCTGGCATTGCTGGCGCTGGGCGCATTGCAGGGCGTGGTGGGCTGGTGGATGGTCAAGTCCGGCATCGTTCACGATGTGAAGGTCAGCCATTTCCGGCTGGCCGCGCACCTGCTGGTCGCGCTGGTTACGCTGGCCGGGATCGTGTGGACCATGCTCGATCTGCGCTGGCTGGCGCGCGGCGCGAGGCCGGCCCGGCTGACAAGCTTTAGCGCGTTGGCGCTGGGCATGCTGCTGGTCCAGTTGTTCTATGGAGCGCTGCTGGCGGGCCTTCGTGCCGGCACGGTGGCGGGCGGCGGCTTTAACTTTAGCGCGTGGCCGCTGATGCAGGGCGCGTTTTTCCCCGCCGGCATCGACTGGAGCATGGGGGCGGTCCACGCCTTTCTCACCGATCCGTTCCTCGTCCATTTCATCCACCGCTGGTGGGCATGGGCGGTGGTGGCGGTGCTGGTGGTGATGGGGCGCAAACTGCGCAAGGCAGGCGCGCGCCCGGCTTCGGTAGCCGTCCACTCTGCGTTCGGGCTGCAGGTTCTGCTGGGCATCGCCACGGTCTACAGCGGCGTGGCCATTTGGATCGCGGTGCTGCACCAGCTGGTCGGCGCGCTGCTGGTGATCGCCACCGTGTGGGGCACCCACGCGCTTGGGCGCGGGCGGTGACCGAATGAAGAACGGCGCCGTCCTGCTCGCCATGATCTGTGGCGCCATTGTGCCAGTCCATGCCGCGTCGCCCGTGGCCGCTGCACTGGCGGAGGACGCGTTCGCGCCACCGGTCGGTCGGGCCATGATCCTGTCGCGCACCGTCATCCGCGACCTGCCCGATGGCAGGCAGATCGTCGCCACGCGCCGTTATCGCGTGCGGTTCCTGCGCAATGGCGCGGGCTTCCGGGTGGAGGGCACGCTGATCGCCAGCGAGATTTCCGCGCCCGAACAGTTGCGCCAACTGGCCGAAATGGAGCGCACGCGGCCGGACGACGGGCTGTTTCCGATGGAACTCGACGGATCGGGTCAGATCGTTGGCGGGGCAGAGGCCGGGCCGGGCGACCGCAAGGCCACCGAAGCCGCGCTGCGCACGGTGGATGCCATGCTCGCCGAAACGCCCAGCGATGCCGGGGCGGAGCAGGACCGGGTGTTCATCGCGCGGCTGCGCATGGCGGTTGCCGGACCGCTCTCCGCGCACTGGCCCACGGCCCTGTTCGCGCCGGGCACGCAAGTCGATCGGCAGGAACGCACGTTCAGCCTGCCCGATGGCAGCAAGGGTCGCTTCGTTTCCGAAGTGCGCCGCAAGACCGCGCCCGGCAGCGGGACGATGAACGACGCGGAGCGCCGCATCGTGACCTCCATCGGTGGCGAAGACAGCGTCGCGCTGGAGCGCTGGACGCTCGCACCGGAGGCCTGAAACGGGGCCGGATTGCGTCAAGGTATTATTTTACCTCTCCGCAAAGCGGCGCATTTACTTGACTCATGGGGGCATTTGCAACAAAGGCGCGCTTCCTCGCCGTGAGGGACGCCCATCTTTCGTGTGGCGCGCAACTCCGGCGCACATGAATCAGGGAACCCGTCAGCCATGAAGGCTCTCAGCAAGGTCACCCGGTCGATTAAACCGGCCGAGGTGGAAAAGAACTGGCATCTGATCGATGCCGAAGGTCTGGTGCTCGGCCGTCTGGCCGTCGTCATCGCCAATCGCCTGCGCGGCAAGCACAAGCCGAGCTACACCCCGCACGTCGATTGCGGCGACCACGTGGTCGTGATCAACGCCGACAAGGTGCGTCTGACGGGCAACAAGCTCAAGGACAAGATCTACTACAAGCACACCGGCTATGCCGGCGGCATCAAGGAAGTGACCGCAGGCAAGGTTCTGTCGGGTCGTTTCCCGGAACGTGTGCTTGAAAAGGCTGTGGAACGCATGGTTCCGCGCGGCCCGCTCGGCCGTGCGCAGATGCGCGCACTGCACCTTTATGCCGGTGCGGAACATCCCCACGCCGGAACCCAGCCGGTGGCGCTCGACGTCGCCGCGATGAACCGCAAGAACAAGGTGGGCGCGTAATGTCCGACACCGATATCGTTTCGAGCCTGGCGGACCTCAAGAACCTGACCGCCGCTCCCATTGCTCCGGCTGCCGGTGCTCCTTCGGCTGCGGCCGATGACGCTGCTCCCGAAGCTCCCTTCGTTCCTTCGGCACCGCCGATGCCGCTGCGCGACCGCGAAGTGGACGCCTTCGGCCGTTCCTACGCCACTGGCCGCCGCAAGGACGCCGTGGCCCGCGTGTGGATCAAGCCCGGTTCGGGCAAGATTACCGTCAACGGCCGCGATCAGGAAGTGTACTTTGCACGTCCCACGCTGCGTCTGGTGATCAACCAGCCGTTCGACGTGGCCGATCGTTCGGGCGCGTATGACGTGATCTGCACCGTGAAGGGTGGCGGGCTTTCGGGCCAGGCCGGCGCGGTAAAGCACGGCATCGCCCAGGCGCTGACCAAGTTCGAGCCGGTTCTTCGCGGCGCCGTCAAGGCTGCCGGGTTCCTCACGCGCGATCCGCGCGTCGTCGAACGCAAGAAGTACGGCAAGGCCAAGGCGCGCAAGAGCTTCCAGTTCTCGAAGCGCTAATCGCGCTTCGGCTGGAAGTTCTCGAACCACCAGGTTCGCCGAGACAGCCAATATTTTTGAAACGCCCGATAGTGATATCGGGCGTTTCTTTTTGTGGACGGTGAATCCGGCTATGCGGCCGAATCATGAGCAAGCCGATGGACACCGACAAGAAGCTGCCGACCGTCAGCATCGTTACGCCGACCTACCGGCGGCACCACATGATCGAGCAATTGCTGCGCTGCGTGCGCCTGCAGGATTATCCGCAGGCCCTGATCGAAACGATCATCCTCGACGATAGCCCGGAACCGCTGGTGCTGCGCGAGGAGTGGACGGCCGGCCTGAACGTGCGGGTGATCCGCAGTGCCACCAAGGTGCCGCTGGGCGAAAAGCGCAACCGGCTCAATCGCTTTGCCGATGGCAAGATCATCGTGCCGTTCGACGATGACGACTATTATCCCGCCACCCGCGTGTCGCATGCGGTGGACATGCTCCAGACGTCGGGCCTGCCGCTCGCAGGATCGAGCCTGCTGTTGATGTGGTTCACCTTGTCGGACAAGCTGGTCGCGTTCGGCCCTTACCATGATCGTCATTCATGCAACGGCGCGCTGGCCTATACGCGCGGCTATGCGCGGCGGCATGCCTATGACGTGAAGGCGACGGCGGGCGAAGAGCCGTCGTTCACCCGCAATTTCAGCGAGCCGATGGTGCAGCTGGATTCGGCGAAAACGATGCTGGCGATAGCGCACGATGAAAATACGGTGATGAAAACCGAGGACGGGGTGGGCCGCTGCGTGCTGCCGCACCCCAGCCACCCCGGCCTGCCGCAGACCAGCTGGCTCGATCTGGTGCAGGACGCAGAAAGTCGCGAGTTTTATCGCCGCACCTTCGCCATCCGCACCTGATTGGCCGTCAAACCTGCGCAATCAGGGGTAGCAAGCGCTCGATATCAGCCGGATGGGCGAGGCCGGTGCCGGGGTGGAGCACGGCGGC
>DAICYJ010000216.1 GCA_027311705.1 Novosphingobium sp.
AGGCTGGTGATGTCGTCGTCCGAAATGCCGGACAAGTGCTTGACCAGCGCGCGCAGCGAATTGCCGTGAGCGGAAACGATCACCGTTTCCCCGGCGCGCAGGGCGGGGGCGATCTTTTCATCCCAGCACGGCAGCACGCGGGCGATCGTGTCCTTCAGGCTTTCGGTGGCAGGCACGGCGATGTCGGCATAACGCGGATCGGCCGAGAGATCGAATTCGCTGCCCACTTCCAGCGGTGGGGGCGGAATATCGAAGCTGCGGCGCCATACCTTGACCTGGTCGTCGCCGTGCTTGGCGGCGGTCTCTGCCTTGTCGAGGCCGGTCAGCCCGCCATAATGGCGCTCGTTCAGGCGCCAGTCCTTGTCTTCGGGCACCCACAACCGGCCGGCAGCTTCGAGCGCCAGATGCAGTGTCTTGATCGCGCGCGTTTGCAGCGAGGTGAAGGCGAGCGTGGGCAGCATGCCCTTGTCCTTCAGCAACTGGCCGGCGGCGAAGGCTTCGGCCGCGCCCTTTTCGGTCACGTCCACGTCCCACCAGCCGGTGAAGCGGTTTTCGAGGTTCCATTGCGACTGGCCGTGGCGGATCAGAATCAGGCGGGGCATCGGGATTCCTGCTGAAGAATGGCGGGTTTTAAACGAAGCCGAGGCCCTAGCGTCCGTCCCCGCATTTGGGAAGTTACGTTTTGGGGCGGTTGCTCGCCTCTTGTTCCGCCTGCGAATCAAGCGCGCGGGATTGCGCCTTTCGCCGGTGCAGGTTTTCGCGCAGGTTGGCGGCCAGCCGTTCTTCGCGCGTCATCGGGGGGCTGGGATCGGGTTTTGCATCGTTCATGGTCGCCATGCAGTGCCGCGCGCCTTGCCCATGCGCAAGCCCTGCTTGACAAAGGCCGACCCCGCCGCCAAAGCGCGCCCCTGCCCGGACCCGGCTTCGCCCGGCCCGGCGCAGCGATGGAAATGGTGTGCTGCTGTAGCTCAGTGGTAGAGCGCATCCTTGGTAAGGCTGAGGTCGGGAGTTCAATCCTCCCCAGCAGCACCATTTCCACCGGCGCCGGCAAAGTTCGCTGTGCCGGCAGAGCGTTACGCGCTTGCCAATAGCAAGCATGCTTTGTAACCGCATTCGATGCCCGCTGATATTCCCCTGATCCGAGCTGCCTGTGGCTGAGGCCGTAGCCGAATCGACTGCGCCGCGCGTTGCGCGCACGACACGCAAGCGCGGGCGGCTGTTGGTGATCACGCTGGTGCTTGTTGTGCTTGCGGGCGCGGGCCTGTGGTTCTGGCTGGGCGGGCGCGGACGGGTCTCGACTGACAATGCCTATGTCAAGAACGACATCGTGTCGGTGGCGGCCGAAGTGACCGGGCTGGTGACCGCCGTGAGCGTCCGCGAAAATCAGCATGTGAACGCGGGCGACGTGCTGTTCACCATCGATCCCGCCCCGTATCAGGTGGCCATTGCGCAGGCCGATGCGCAGATTGCCAAGGCGCAGGCCAACATGACCGCGTTGCAGGCGGATGTCGGCGCCAATGCGGCCGATATCGCCGGGGCCAACGACGATCTTGCGCTGGCGGAAGCGACGTATGCCCGCGAAAAGGCGCTGATGGATCGCGGGTTCAATACCCGCGCGCGGATGGACGCGGCGCAACATGCCGTTGCTTCGGCGCGCGACAAGCTCGGATCGATCCGCGCCGAAGTGGATAAGGCGCGGGCGCAACTGGCCAACGGCAGCCAGGTGCCGGGTGTGAACCCCGCCGTCGCCGCCGGACAGGCGACGCGTGAGCAGGCGCAGCTGAACCTCCACCGCACGATCATCCGCGCGCCGTCTTCAGGCATCATCACGCAGAATTCGCGGCTGCTGGTGGGGCAGATGGCATTTCCCGGCGTGCCGATGCTTTCGATCGTGCGCGACGGCAGCACGCGGGTGGACGCCAATTTCAAGGAAACCGACCTCGATCACATGCGCCCCGGCCAGCCTGCGGAGGTTGAGATCGACGCCTACCCCGGCAAGACCTTCAAGGGCAGGGTCGAATCGATCGGCGCGGGCACAGGCGCGCAATTTTCCCTGCTGCCCGCCCAGAATGCGACCGGCAACTGGGTGAAGGTGACCCAGCGGGTGCCGGTGCGCATCGCCATAGAGGGGCATTCAGCAAGCCCGCTCATTGCCGGCCTCAGCTCCAGGGTGACAGTGCGCACCGACGGTAAGTAGGCTGGACTACGCTAGCAAATCCGCCCATTCCGGGTGGCGCTTGAACTGAGCGGCGACATAGCTGCACTGCGGCTCGATCTTTTCGCCCAGCTTGCGCGCATCGGCGATCAGCGCCTCCACGAGCTTCGCGGCAATCCCGCGCCCGCCGAGTTCGGGCGGGACCAGCGTGTGATCGGCCACCAGCACATCTGGCTTTCCGTCGGCGGACACCCGCTTGTACGTCAGCCGGCCGATGATGTCAGAGCCGGGCACGCGGGCGTGGTATTCGCCCCGTGCGCCCTGATCGAGGTGGGTGATCGCGACTTCGTCCATGCACGTATCCTCAGTTTGCCGAATGCTTGACCGGTAACGCGGCGCGCGTAAGGCGGTTTCATATGAAATTCTTCTCCGACAACGCCGCCGCCGTCCATCCTTATGTGTGGGAGGCGATGCAAGCTGCCGATGCGCCCGATGCCGCCTATGATGGCGATGCGCTGTCGCGTCGGCTGGACGAAGCGTTTTCCACCTTGTTCGGCACCGAATGCACGGCGCTGTGGGTTGCTACCGGAACGGCGGGAAATTGCCTCGCTTTATCGGCGATGGTGCCGCCGCATGGCGCGGTGGTGTGCCACCGCGAGGCGCATATCGAGGTCGACGAAGGCGGCGCGCCGGGCTTTTTCACGCACGGGGCCAAGCTGCTGCTGGCCGATGGCGAAGGCGCGAAGATCACGCCCGACGCCATTGCCAAGGTGCTCGATCCCATCCGCAACGATGTGCATCAGGTGCAGCCCCACGCCATCTCGATCACGCAGGCGAGCGAATATGGCAGGGTCTATACTCCTGCCGAGGTCGCCGCGATCGGCGCGCTGGCCAAGGCGCGCGGGTTTGGCCTGCACATGGATGGCGCGCGGTTTGCCAACGCGATGGCGCAGCTGGGCTGCCATCCGGGCGACGTGACTTGGCGCGCGGGCGTTTCCGCGCTGACTTTCGGCTGCGTGAAAAACGGGGGCATGGGGGCGGAAGCAATCGTGTTCTTCGAACCCGGCCTTGCCGATGTGGTCCGGTATCGCCGCAAGCGCGCCGGTCACCTGCAATCGAAGGGCCGCTATATGGCGGCGCAAGTGCTGGCAATGATCGAGGGCGATTTGTGGCTTGAAAACGGCCGCGCCGCCAACGCTGCCGCGCAGGAAATCGCCGCTGCCTGCGGTGCGCGGCTGATGCACCCGGTGGAGGCAAACGAGGTGTTCGTGGTGCTGTCGCCCGCCGAACAGGCGGCGCTCCATGCGCAAGGCTTCGACTTCTACGATTGGCCCGCGCCCGAAGGTGCGGCGGGTGCGGCGCGGCTGGTGACGGCATGGAACAGCGAACCTGCGCATGTGTTGGCGCTCGCCCGCGCCATCGCCGCGTTGTGAGGGACGATCCGGCACCGGGAACCGCCTCGTTCCTCCAGCCGCGTATCGTGCTGCCGTTCCTGCTGGTTGCGCTGATCTGGGGATCGACCTGGCTGATCATCAAAGGGCAGCTTGGCACGGTGCCGCCAAGCTGGTCGGTAACCTGGCGTTTTCTGTTCGCCACTCTGGGCATGTTCACGCTGGTGATCGTGCGGCGCGAGCCGTTGTGGCTGGACGCGCGCGGGCTGAGGATCGCCGCCGCGCTGGGCGTGGCGCAGTTCGCGCTCAATTTCCAGTTCGTCTACCGAGCAGAGCAATACCTCACGTCTGGGCTGGTTGCGGTGCTGTTTGCGCTGTTGCTGGTGCCTAACGCGCTGCTGGGCCGGATATTCCTTGGACAGACCATAACGCGCGGCTTTGCACTTGGCACGGCCATCGCGCTGGCGGGCATCGCGCTGCTGTTGATCCATGAATACCGCATCGCCCCGCCCGAAGGCGCGGTGGTGCTGGGCGTTGTGCTGACGGTGGCGGGCATTCTGAGCGCGTCGGTCGCCAATGTGCTGCAGGCCACCGCCGGTGCGCGCCGGCAGCCCATGTTCACCCTTCTGGCGTGGGCCATGCTGTGCGGCACGCTGGCCGATGTTGCACTGGCGTGGACGATTTCCGGCCCGCCGCAGTTCGAATGGACAGCGGGCTACATCGCCAGCGTCGGCTATCTGGCGATCATCGGTTCGGTGGTTACGTTCCCGCTCTATTTCAACCTGATCCGCGCGCTGGGGCCGGGCAAGGCGGCCTATAACGGCGTGCTGGTGCCGGTGATCGCGATGCTGCTGTCTACCCTGTTCGAAGGCTATCGCTGGTCGCTGCTGGCGGGGACGGGCGCGGAGCTGGCGCTGGCCGGGCTGGTCGTCGCGCTCAAGGCACGCAACCCTTCGCGATAAGTCGGGTAAAGCGGCCGCCAGCCCAGCACGCGCCGCGCCTTGCCATTGGCGACGCGGCGGTTTTCGGCATAAAATGCCAGAGCCATGGGCGATAACGCGGCCTGTTCGAGCGACAGCAGCGCTGGCGGGGCAAGGCCCAGCAGGCGCGCGGCTTCCTCGATCACCGCGTTCTGGCTGCAGGGCAGGTCATCGGCCAGGTTGTACACTCCGGCTGGCCCGGCGAACGATGCCTCCACACCGCGCGCAATGTCCTCCACATGCACCCGGCTGAAGACCTGCCCCGGCAAGGCGATGCGGTGCGCCTTGCCCTGCCGCACCCGATCGAGCGCGCTGCGGCCCGGCCCATAGATGCCGGGCAGGCGGAAGATGCGCACGCGGGCATCGAGTGCCTGCCATGCCAGGTCCGCCTGCGCCCGCGCGGTGCGGCGGCCCGCGCCCACGGGCGCGGTTTCATCGACCCACGCACCTTGCGCATCGCCATAGACGCCGGTGGACGAGAGGTAGCCGATCCATTCCGCGCGGCAGTCTTGCAATGCGCCACCATAGGCTTCCAGCACAGGGTCGCCGCCTTCGCGCAGCGGCGGGATGGACGACAGCACATGGCTTGCCCACGCGAGGGCATCGGCCACCGCTGTCGCATCGCCGAAATCCACGTCGCCCGCGCTGCCGGTGCCGCGCACTTGCCAGCCTTGACCGCGCAAGCGCCCTGCCAGCACTTGCGCGCTGTATCCCATGCCGAAGACGAAGAGTTTCAAGTCCGTTCCATCAATTTAGGGCGCGCGCGCCACATTGACCCGGTTCTGGAACCACGCCGGTTTGTGTCAAGCGCAGTTTGCCGTTTGCCGTTGCGCAATGGCTGCCTACATTGGCGGACATGAACGATCTCGCGAACCCGCCAGCCTTGCCCAGTGGCAACCCGCAAACCGCCGATGCAGCGATGCCACCCGCACATCCGGCCATTATCCGCCGGGCGGATTATACGGTGCCCGACTGGCTGGTGCCCGAGATATCGCTCGATTTCGCGCTGAGCCTCGATGCGACGCAAGTGCGCAGCGAACTGACGGTGGCGCGCAATCCCGCCGGCACCGGTGCGGCGGCGCTGCGGCTGAACGGCGAAGGCATTGCGGCCTCCAGCGTCTCGGTTGACGGCCATCCGCACAACGACTGGCGCATGGTCGGCGACGACCTGGTGATTGACCTGCCGGGCGAACGCCACGTCATCGCCATCGAAACCACGATCAACCCCGCCGCCAACACCCAGCTTTCCGGGCTTTATGCCAGCGGCGGCATGTTGTGCACCCAGTGCGAGGCCGAGGGTTTCCGCCGCATCACATTCTTCCCCGATCGGCCCGATGTGCTCTCGGTCTATTCGGTGAAGATGGCGGGCGACAAGGCGGCGTTCCCGGTGCTGCTGTCGAACGGTAATCCGGTGGCTTCGGGTGAAGGCGCGGATGGCACGCACTGGGCCGAGTGGCATGATCCCTGGCCCAAGCCTTCGTACCTGTTTGCGCTGGTCGCGGGTGATCTCGTTGCGACGCGCGACAGCTTCACCACCATGTCGGGCCGCAAGGTCGAGCTTGGCATCTATGTGCGCGCCGGCGACGAATCGCGCACCGGCCACGCCATGCGCTCGTTGATCGCATCGATGCAGTGGGACGAGGAGGTTTACGGGCGCGAATACGATCTCGACTTGTTCAACATCGTGGCCGTGGCGGATTTCAACGCCGGCGCGATGGAGAACAAGGGGCTGAACGTGTTCAACACGCGCTACATCCTCGCAGACCCCGAAACTGCGACCGATGGCGATTACGATGCCATCGAAGGCGTGGTGGCGCACGAATACTTCCACAACTGGTCTGGCAACCGCGTTACCTGCCGCGACTGGTTCCAGCTGAGCCTGAAGGAAGGCTTCACCGTGCTGCGCGACCAGCAGTTCAGCGCGGATCGCGGCAGCGCCCCGGTCAAGCGGATCGAGGATGTGCGGATTTTGCGCGCCGCGCAGTTCCCGGAGGATTCCGGCCCGCTCGCGCACCCGATCCGCCCCGATTCCTATCAGGAAATCAGCAACTTCTACACCGCGACCGTTTATAACAAGGGCGCCGAGGTGATCCGCATGATGACGGTGCTGGCCGGTTCCGAACGGTTCCGGAAAGGCACCGACCTCTACTTCGACCGCCATGATGGCGAGGCGGCGACTTGCGAAGACTTCGTGAAAGCCATCGAGGATGGCGCGGGCCTCGACCTGTCGCAGTTCCGCCGCTGGTACGAGCAGGCGGGCACGCCCAGGATCGACGTGACGATGGCCCATGCGGGTGACACGGTGACGCTCACGTTGCGCCAGACCGTGCCGAGCACGCCCGGCCAGCCCGACAAGCAGCCGATGGTGATTCCGCTGCGTACCGCGCTGTTCGACCGTGAGACCGGCCGCAATTTTGGCGAGCACCTGCTGGTGCTGACCGAGGCCGAGCACGTTTTCACCTTTACCCACATCAAGACGCCGCCGGTGCTGTCGATCAATCGCGGCTTCAGCGCGCCGGTGGCCATTGCGAACCCGACGCCGGATGCAGACCTGGTGTTCCTTGCTGCCCACGACGACGATCCCTTTGCCCGGTACGAGGCGATGCAGCAGCTGGTGGTCCAGCACCTCGTGTCGGCGGTGCAGGGCAGCCTCTCGGTCGACGCGCGCGCTGCCGGCCGCACTGCCATTGCCGCCGCCTTTGCCGCCGTGCTGGACGACGAAACGCTCGACGACCTGATGCGCGGCGAACTGCTGATCCTGCCGGGCGAGGGCTATCTTGCCGAACAGATCCCGGCGGTCGATCCGGCGCGGGTGCATGATGAGCGCGAGGATCTGAAGCGCCACATCGGCACCGTGCTGAAGGCGCAGTGGCAGGCGCTGCACGATCGCTGCGCCGCGGTGCCCTACAGCCTCGAAGCTGCGGCACGCGGCGCGCGCAAGCTGAAGACGCAGGCGCTGGTCTATCTTGCCCCCGCCGATCCTGCCGAAGCGGCACGTCGCGCCCGCGCGCAGTATGACGGCGCGGACAACATGACCGACCGGCAGGGCGCGCTGATGGTGCTGGCGGGGCTGGACACACCCGATCGCGAGGCGGCGCTCGCCGATTTCCACGATCGCTTTGCCGGAAACATGCTGGTGATCGACAAGTGGTTTTCGATCCAGGCAAGCTCGCTGCACCCGCAGGCCATCGCGCATGTGAAGGCGCTGGCGGAGCATCCGGACTTCACGATGAGCAACCCCAACCGGGTCCGTGCGCTGTACATGGCGTTCGCCGGCAATCCCGGCGCGTTCCATGCCGGCAGCGGCGAGGGGTATCGCATGATCGCCGACTTGATCCTGCGGCTCGATCCGATCAACGGCAACGTCGCCGCGCGCTTCGTCCCTTCGCTGGGCCGGTGGCGCAAGGTGGAGCCGGTGCGGGCGGCGATGATGCGCGGCGAATTGGAACGGATCGCCGCCGAGCCAAGCCTTTCGCGTGACGTGCGCGAGCAGGTGACGCGCAGCCTGGACGCATGAGCGACACGGCAGAGGCCCTTACACACCCGGCGCTGGCGGGCGCGGCGCATGGCTTCCTTGGCCGGCGCGGCGGCGTCAGCACGGGCATCCATGCCGGGCTGAACGTCAGCTTCAGCGAGGACGACCCTGTCGCCACCGCTGAAAACCGGTGGCGCGCCACGGCGGCGGTGTTGCCGGGCGCGACGCTGGTGTGTGCGTATCAGATCCACTCGCCCGATGTGGTGACGGTGCGCGATCCGTGGGCGGAAACGGACCGCCCGCAGGCGGATGCGCTGGTGACCGACCAGCCCGGCCTGCTGCTGGGCATCCTCACCGCCGATTGCGCGCCGGTGCTGTTCCACGATGCCACGGCGGGGGTGATCGGCGCGGCCCATGCCGGCTGGAAGGGTGCGCTGGGCGGCGTGACCGACAATACCGTGGAGGCGATGGAAGCGCTGGGTGCGAGCCGGGCCCGCATTGCCGCCGTTGTCGGCCCATGCATTTCGCAGAAAAGCTATGAAGTGGATGCCGCGTTCGAAGCTCGGTTTATCGAGGTCGCCGACGAGAACGAGCGATTTTTCAAGGCGGGCCGTGAAGGCCACGCATGGTTCGATCTTGAGGGCTACGTCGCCAGCCGCTTGCGCGATTTCGGCGTCGGCACGGTCGCGATGCTGGGCCAGGATACATATGCCCAGACAGAACGCTTCTATTCGTTCCGCCGGGCCACGCATCATGGCGAGCCGGGTTACGGTCGCCAGATTTCTCTCATCGGACTGAAGCCATGAAACGGCGAAGTCGCACATTCACACGTCCCTGATGCACACCCCATCCTCACCGGGAGAATTTCGATGACCACCGCACATGCCTGGGCCGCCCCTGCCGCCCACGAACCGTTCGCGCCCTTCACCTTCGAGCGCCGCACGCTGGAGCCGCAGGATATCCGCATCGACATCCTGTTTTGCGGCATCTGCCATTCGGACGTGCACTTCGCCCGCGCCGAATGGGGCGATCCGCACTATCCGGCGGTGCCCGGCCACGAAATCGTCGGCCGCGTGAGCGAAGTCGGCACCGCAGTCACGAAGTTCAAGGCGGGCGATCTCGCCGGCGTCGGCTGCCTTGTCGACAGCTGCGGCCACTGCCACTCTTGCGGCGAAGGGCTGGAACAGTATTGCGAAACCGGCGCGACCGGCACCTACATGAGCGTCGAAAAGCAATCCGGCCTGCCGACCTACGGCGGCTATTCCGATTACATCGTGGTGCGCGAAAACTTCGCGCTGAAGGTCGGCCACGATGAAGCCAATCTGGCCGCAGCCGCCCCGCTGCTTTGCGCCGGCATCACGCTGTGGTCGCCACTGCGCCACTGGAAGGCTGGGCCGGGCAAGAAGGTCGGCATCGTCGGCATCGGTGGCCTCGGCCACATGGGCGTGAAGCTTGCGCATGCGCTGAGTGCGCACACGGTGGCCTTCACAACATCGCCCGGAAAGGTCGAGGAATGCCACCGTCTGGGTGCGGACGAAGTGCTGATCTCGCGCGACGCCGACCAGCTGGCGGCGCATGCCAACTCGTTCGACCTCATCATCAACACCGTCTCGGCGTCGCAGGATCTCGACATGTTCGCCAAGCTGCTGAAGCGCGACGGCACGCTGGTGCTGGTCGGCGCCGGCACGGAAAAGCACATCGCACCCGATGCGTTCACGATGCTGATGAAGCGCCGCTCGATCGCGGGTTCGGCCATCGGCGGCATCGCCGAAACGCAGGAAATGCTCGATTTCTGTGCCGAACATGGCATCACCTCGGACATCGAGCTGATCGGCGTGGACAAAGTCGACGTCGCCTACGACCGGATCGTAGCGAGCGACGTGAAGTACCGCTTCGTGATCGACATGGCGACTTTGCCGACGGCTTGATGCGGTAAGCCCCTCAACCCTCTCCCGCAAGGGAGAGGGTTTTAAAGCAGGCCGAGCCCGCGCATTTCCACTTCCAGCGCTTCGGCATCGCCCAGGAAGTGGTGGACATTCCAGCCCAGCGCGCGGGCGGTGGCGACGTTGGCGGGGTTGTCGTCGATGAACAGCATACGTTCGGGCGCTCGGCCAAACCGCGTGGCGGCCAGCCGGAAAATTGCCGGATCGGGCTTGGACAGCTTTTCAGGGCCGCTGACGACGATGTCGATCATGTGGTCGAGAACCGGGAAGGTGGGGCGGAACATTGCCCAGGTATCCGCGCCGAAATTGGTGATCGCATATTGCGGAACGCCGCGTGTGGCGAGCGCGCGGATCAGCACGTGGGTTTCGGGGATCGGGCCGGGCACCGTTTCCAGCCAGCGCGGGCCATAAGCCTCGATCAAATCGCGGTACTGCGGATATTCCGCGACCTTTTCGGCGATCAGATCGGCCAGCGGCTCGCCCGCATCGTGCCGGAAATGCCATGGCACGGTCACAACATTATCCAGGAACCAGTCGAGCTGGGCCGGATCGTCGATCAGCTTTTCATAGAGGCTGCGGATCGACCACTGCACGAGCACGTGGCCGATATCCCAAACCACAGCGTCGATTCGGCGATCACCGATTGGCCCGCTCATGATTCGCACCTCGTTTTGCACGGCACCACAAACGACAGCGCCCCCGCGCGGGCGGGGGCACCATGCCTCTTGCGAAGCGTCGGCAAGGACCTGCAAGACCTCCGCCGCGCGGAGGTCTGCAAAATCAGCCCTGGCGCGCCTTGAAGCGGCGGTTGGTCTTGTTGATCACGTAAGTACGGCCGCGACGGCGGATCACGCGGTTATCGCGGTGACGGTCCTTGAGCGACTTCAGGCTGTTGCGAATCTTCATGACGAATCCTCTTGCCCGAAACGACCGGGCTGAAAAACGAAGTTGCGCCGTTAAGGGCGAAGGCAGGTCAAGTCAACCTAGCGGGTGGCGCAAAGTCAGCCTTCGGGGCGGATCTCGCTCAACTTGCGCTCCCACGCCAGCGCGTGGTTCACGATCGTGTCGAGGTCAGCATACTTGGGCACCCACGGCACGGTGGCCTTGATCCGCTGGTTGTCCGAAATCAGCGAATCGGGATCGCCGGCGCGGCGCGGCCCCATCTGACGCTCGATCTTCAGGTTGGTGACCCGGTCCACCGCATCGAGCACTTCGAGCACCGAGAACCCCTTGCCATAGCCGCAGTTCATGGTGAGCGAGCGTTCGGGCTGCCCGATCAGCCCCTCCAGCGCCAGCACATGCGCGGCAGCCAGATCGGACACGTGGATGTAATCGCGAACGCCCGTGCCGTCGGGTGTGGCATAATCGGTGCCGAACACGCTGACGTGGCTGCGCTTGCCCAGCGCCGCCTCCACCGCGACCTTGATCAGGTGCGTCGCGCCTGCCGTCGATTGCCCGGTGCGGGCCTGCGGATCGGCCCCGGCGACGTTGAAATAGCGCAATGCGCAGTAATTGAGCGGATGCGCGCGGGCGGTATCGGCCAGCATCGTCTCGGTCATCAGCTTCGACATGCCATAGGGATTGATCGGGACCTTGGGGCTGTCTTCGGTAACCGGGGAAACTTCGGGAATGCCGTAGGTCGCCGCCGTGGACGAAAAGATGAAGTGCTTCACCCCGGCGGTTACTGCCGCTTCGATCAGTGCGCGGCTTTTGGCGGTGTTGTTGTGGTAATACTTCAGCGGGTTTTCGACCGATTCGGGCACGATGATCGAACCGGCGAAGTGCATGATCGCCTGCGTGCCTTGCTCCGCGAAAATGCGGGCGAGCAGGGCGGCGTCCTCGATATCGCCTTCATACAGCGGAACGCCTTCGGGAATGGCGAATTTGAAGCCTGTGGTCAGGTTGTCGATCACCGCCACGGGCCAACCGGCATCCTTGAGCGCAAGCACGGCGTGGCTGCCGATATAACCGGCGCCGCCGGTGACGAGAACGGGAACCTTCATGCGCGAATCACTCCTGTGGCGGTTCGTGGCCGATCTTCGCACTAGCAGCATCGTCGGCGCATGGAATCCCGAACCTGTGCGTTCATGCTTGTGACAGCGCGCCACGCGCCTAAGCCAAGTCGCACCAAGCCGGAAAGGCCACCAACGATGAACCGGGTTCGCAGACTATCGCTCCTCCTCGCCACGCTGGCCGCCACACCTGTTCTGGCGCAGCCCATGCCTGGTTATGGTGGAGGATTTGGCGGCGATCGCTGGGGCTCGCGCTTTCACGATCGCGGGGAACGCACGACCGCGCAGCCTTCCAAAAGCGTCGATGTGACCGCCTATCGCGCCGCCGATGCGGGCGATCTGCTGGGCAAGGGGCGGATCGTCGTTGCCGCCATCGACGGGGCGGAAGCGGAATGGAAGTTGCCGGTCTATGAAGCCGCTGTCGTTGATGAACTGGCGCGGCGCGGCTATGATACCGCCAATGCGAGCGGCGCGGGGCAGGTGGCGCAAGTGGCGATCAGCCATGCCACCGTCGTGCCCGAAGAAGCGCCGCACAAGCCGGTCAGCGGCGAGATGAGCACCACGATCAGCAATCGCGGCACCGGCTTCGGCATGGCGCTGGCGGTCGATCTGTCGAAGCCCAGGAAGGCCATCGTCTCCAGCAGGCTCGACGTGCGCATCCGCGACAAGGCAACCAACCGCGTGCTGTGGGAAGGTCATGCCGAAGCGCAGGCGCGCGAAGGCGACGAGGGGCTGGACAACGGCGCGATGGCGTTGCGGCTGGCATCGGCGCTGTTTGCCAAGTTCCCCGAAGGACAAGTGGTCGCCCGGATCGAAGCTGCGGCACCGCCACCGCCCGAAATGCCGGAGGGCGAAATGCGGCCACCATCGGGCATTCCGCTGGCGCCGCCCGTAACGTCGGCCGGACATTAACCGATGGCATTGCGCGGGGATCGGGAAGGACCATATCTGGGGCATGCATAAACTTCTCCTCCCCGTCGCCCTCCTCGCCGTTTCCACGCCCGCGCTCGCCGCGCCGGTGGAGGTGACCCGCTTTCACACGGCCGAATCGGTTGCTTCGCTGGGGCGCGGTGCCGTGGCGGTTGTCTCGCCGCAGGGCGAAGATGCCAGCAGCCTTGAAAACCGGGTGTGGCTGGAAGCGGTGCAGCGCGAACTGATGGTACAAGGGTTTGGCGGGGCGACGCCCGGCGCGGCCGACCGCATCGCCGAAGTGCGCGTGGAACGGCGCACCGAACGCAGTGAGGGCCGGCGTGGCCCGGTGTCGGTCGGCGTGGGCGGATCGACCGGCGGGTGGAGCAGCGGAGTCGGGCTGGGCGTGGGTTTCAACCTTGGTGGTGGGCCGAAGGAGCGGACGTGGACCCGCCTTTCGGTGACGATCCGCGATCGCGCCACCGGCACGTCGCTGTGGGAAGCGCGCGCTGAAAACGTCGAGAAAGCCAAGTCGCGGCAGGCCAGTGCCGACCAGGCGGCACCCCGCATGGCGAAAGCGTTGTTCGCGGGCTTCCCCGGCACGTCTGGCGCGACTATCACGGTGAAATGACCGACACGCCCATACGTATCGACGCCGCGTTCGACAGCGGCAATATCGAAGTCCTGTCCATCGACGGTGCCACCGCCCGGCTGGCGATCCGCAAGGATCATCAGTCCGAGTTCTTCCAGTGGTTCCACTTTCGCGTCACCGGCGCAGGCGGGCGCGAGCTGGTGCTGAAGATTACCGGCCTCGCCGCTTCCGCCTATCCCGGCGGGTGGGAAGGCTATCGCGCAGCCTGGTCGGAAGACCGCGAGTTTTGGGGCCGCACCGAAACGTCGTATGATCGCGCGGAAGATGGCGGAACGCTGACCATCCGCCATACGCCCGATGCCGGCAGCTGCTGGTTCGCCTATTTCGCGCCCTATGGCATGGAGCGGCACCACGATCTGGTCGCGGCGACGGCGGCAAGCGAAGGTGTGAACTTGCGCTGCCTTGGTCACAGTCTCGATGGCCAGCCCATAGACCTGATCGAACTGGGCGAGGGCGAGACGCAGGTCTGGCTCTATGCCCGCCAGCATCCCGGCGAATCGATGGCCGAATGGTGGATGGAAGGCGCGCTGGAGATGCTCACCGACCCCGCCGATCCGCACGCGCGGGCCTTGCGCAAGCTGTGCCGGTTCCACATTGTGCCCAATGCCAATCCCGATGGATCGGTGCGCGGCCACTTGCGCACCAATGCCGTGGGCGTGAATCTCAACCGCGAATGGCATGAACCGACGGCGGAGCGTTCGCCCGAAGTGCTGGCGATCCGCAATGCGATGGACGAAACCGGCGTGCATTTCGCGATGGACGTTCACGGCGACGAGGCGATCCCGCACGTGTTCCTGGCGGGGTTCGAGGGCATTCCCTCGCTCACCCCGGCGCAGAGCGAGGGCTATGCGCGGTACAGCGATATCCTGAAGCGGCGGACGCCCGATTTCCAGACGCGGCGCGGCTATCCCTCGGCCCGGCCCGGCACCGGCAACCTTTCGATGTCGACCAACCAACTGGCCGAACGCTTTGGCCCCAGCCACGGCTGCGTGGCGATGACGCTGGAAATGCCGTTCAAGGACAATGACGACCTGCCCGATCCGGCGCAGGGGTGGAGCCCGGAACGCAGCAAGCTGCTGGCGCGCGAATGCCTGGCCTCGCTGCTCGAATGGCTCGGAACTAAATCCTGACGTTTACGATGCTTTAACCGGAGTGGGCGCATGGCAATCCTATGGATCGTGCACTCGCCTCGTTTTCGCTCCCCGCGCTTCCGCTGGCAGACATGCTGCGCGGCGCGATCGTGCTCGCCTGCGCCTTTGCCCTGATCCTTGCGGACAAGGCGCTGCCGTTTTAGGCGGCTTTAGGCAGCGCAGACAAATTCCGGCCTCAATGGTTGGCCGTTATTGGGGATCGTTAACGGCAGGCCGAACGGCAGCGATTGGTGGTTAGCTGCCACTGCCGTTAGACTTCTGGACCCCAACCGCTCTTGTGCATTGACCAAGGCTCACCCATGGCAGCGCGGGTTGCTTCCCAACCGGGAGGGAGGCTGGCTATCTCATCGAGGTCAGGGTGGCGATCCACAACCGATGACATGGCGACAACCAGCGCCGCTGCCATATCGACCGGCTGCCCGTCTAAAAACCCCCATGAATGATCATCTTCATAGTGGATGGCGACGAGAACCGGATGACCCTCGATCACCGAGCGGCAGGTAACACAGGCCACGTTCCGAGCTTGATCGAAGTTCCAAGTCATGGCCGGTCGTATCCCGATTCCACGGCGTCTGCTAACGCGTCGTGTCCGGAAATACCGCTTTTGCTAAGAAAAGTCGGAAAACTGC
>DAICYJ010000232.1 GCA_027311705.1 Novosphingobium sp.
GCAGTTGCAGCTCGCCCCAGCGGCCGCGTGTTTTCGGGCCGTTGCGCAAGGAATTGCCGAGCTGGGCGGCGGCGGCGCGGACGGCTTCCTGGCCTTGCCGCATTGAATCTATCAGGCCGGTCAGTTGGCCGAAACCGTCGACCCGCTTTGCTTCCAGTTCGGTGACCTGCTGTTCATATTTCGCCAGCCGTTCGCCGACCGGGGAGAGCACCGCTTTCAGCCGTTCGGCACTGGTTTTTTCGCTTTCCTCGAACCGGGCGTTAGCGCGGATGAGGAAGGCTTCCTGTGCCTTTTCAAGTACTTTGCTGCCGGCGTTCTCGAATTCCTTGCGCAGCATTTCCTGCGCTTCGACCAGCAGGCGCTTCTGTTCGGCGAAGTTGGCGGCATCGGCCTTCAGCCGGGCGAGTTCGGCGCGCAGATCCTCGCGTTCGGAACGGGTCGTGGCGAGTTCTGCCTTGGCGAAATCGGCATCGCTGGCGCGTTGCTGCGCCGTGGCAAGGGCGGGGACGAGGGCGTCACGCTCCTGCCGGATGGCGGCGAGGTCGGCCGTAACCTGATCGAATTGCCTGATTTTCTCGCTCATGGTGGCGAGGTCCACGGTCATCGCCTTGACCGTCGCCTCATGCCCTTTGGCCTCGGCATCGCGCTCGGCGTGGCGCTGCCGCCACTCGGCCACAGGCCGCCCGCCGAGGAACCAGCCGACGGCAAGGCCGACCAGCAGCGCGACGATCAGGAAGGCGAGGAGATAGGCAGATTCCATGTCAGTCCTTCACAGTTGCCGACGGGCGAATAAACGCCCGCCGGCTTTAGCTGTGCGAAGCTTAATTGCGATACTTGAGATCAAGCAGAGCATCATCTTCTGATGCAAAACCGCACGAAGACGATTCGAAAATCGTCCCGTCCGGACTTACCATCAGCCAATGGATACCATCGCTAAGCGTGCACAACGAATAAAGGTAGGCCATAAAATGGGCTCCCAATTTCGTTGGCTCAAAAATGTGCAGGATCGAAAGCTATGCCATGGAGGCAATTGGTACAATTGGGTTCCTTGATCCGGTCAGCTAGGTTTACTGGTTTCTTGCGTCCAGTTCCGGCATCGACCATCTCGCGGTGGTTTGACCAAAGCGTGTAGCGTCACAATCTATCTGCGAACGTCTCTTGCTCGTCAGCATTACAACGAGTCGATAGGCACCTCCTATTGGAACAACAGGCGAACATTATCGCGTGTTAGCGATTCCAACAAGAGGTTGGGTGCTGAATTTCACACAGAAAAAACAGGACGCTTTGCTTGGGTGCCTGAAGTCGCACCTAACGTGATCCGATCGACACCTAAAGTGACCTGAACGACACCTAACAGCACCTGACCGCACATTGGCGGCCGGTCACGCAGCCTTGCGCAGCTTTTCCAGCTTCTTGAGCACCATCTGGCGTTTCAGGCGCGAGAGGTGGTCGATGAACAGGATGCCTTCGAGGTGATCCATTTCGTGCTGCAGGCAGGTGGCCATCAGGCCGTGCATTTCCTGTTCGTGCACGTTGCCGTCCAGATCCTGCCAGCGGGCGCGGATCGAGGAGGGGCGTTCGACCTCGGCATACATCTCCGGCACCGAAAGGCAGCCTTCGTTGTAGAGCGTGGCGTCTGGCGATTCGTCGAGCAGTTCGGGGTTGATGAAAACCTGCGGCTCGCGCTTCACCGGCTGGTGGGTGTGGTGGTGATCGCCGTGGGCGGTGCACACTTCGGGCTCGGCATCCGGATCATCGGGCTGCAGATCGATCACAAGCACGCGCAGTGGCACGCCGACCTGCACGGCGGCGAGGCCGATGCCGGGGGCATCGTACATCGTCTCGAACATATCGGCGACAAGGGTGCGCAATTCGTCGTCGAACTTTTCGACGGGCGCGGAGATCTGCTTGAGGCGCGGATCGGGGACTTCGAGGATTTCGCGGATGGCCATGAGGGGCAGATAATCGCGATGGCGCGGAGTCGCAAGGTGTCGTGAGACAAGTACGTGACTTGTTGGATTGTGTTTAAGACACCGGCCGTCGCGCCCGAAGCGCCTGCGCCAAAGTGCCTTCGTCGAGATAGTCCAGTTCGCCGCCCACCGGCAGTCCATGCGCCAGTTGGGTGACGCGGACGGGGTATTGTTCCAGCCGTTCGGCGATGTAGTGCGCGGTGGTCTGACCTTCCAGCGTGGCGTTCATGGCGAGGACGACCTCGTCGATGCCGCCTTGGGCCACGCGACCAAGCAGGCGGGCGATGGTGAGATCTTCGGGGCGGACGCCTTCGAGGGCGGAGAGCTTGCCGCCCAGCACGTGGTACTTGCCGGTGAACAGGCGGGCGCGGTCCAGTGCCCAGAGGTCGGCGACTTCCTCCACCACGCAGATCGCGCGGGCATCGCGGCGGGTATCGGCGCAGATGCCGCAGGGGTTGGTGGTATCGACATTGCCGCAGGTGTCGCATTCAACCAGCAGATCGCGCACCACGGCCAGCGCATCGAGCAATTGCGACAGCGCGGTTTCGCGGCGCTTGATCAGCCACAGCACGGCGCGGCGCGCGGACCGGGGGCCAAGGCCGGGAAGGCGGGCCAATGCGCCGCTCAGCGCCTCGATCTCTTGCGATGCCATGCCCGCACAGATAGGGCCGCTGCACGTAAACGGAAGGCTTTTTACCAGCGATGCGCGTGATCTTCATGGGAACCCCGGACTTTGCGGTGCCGACGCTGCAGGCGCTGGTGGCGGCGGGGCACAATGTCGTCGCGGCCTATAGCCAGCCGCCGCGTCCGGCGGGGCGGGGGAAGAAGTTGCAGCCTTCGCCGGTAGCGCTGGCGGCACAGGCGCACGGGATCGAGGTGCGCACGCCGGTTTCGCTGAAGGGGGCGGACGAGCAGGCGGCGTTTGCGGCGTTGGAGGCCGATATTGCGGTGGTTGCGGCTTATGGCCTGATCCTGCCGCAGGCCGTGCTCGATGCGCCGAAGCTGGGGTGCCTGAACGTGCACGGCTCGATCCTGCCGCGCTGGCGCGGTGCAGCGCCGGTGCAGCGCGCGATCCTGGCGGGCGATGCGGTGACCGGGGTGACGATCATGCAGATGGAGCGGGGGCTGGATACCGGGCCGATGCTGGCGAAAGCAGAGACGCCGGTAGACGGCAAGACGGCGGGGGAACTGACGGACGAGATCGCGTCGCTGGGCGCGGCGTTGATGGTGCAGGTGCTGGCGGATTTGCGGGATTTTGCGCCGGTCGTGCAGCCGGATGAGGGCGTTACGTATGCGCAGAAGATCGACAAGGCCGAGAGCCGGTTGGATTTCAGGCGCAGTGCTGTTGATGTGGAGCGGCAGGTGCGGGCGTTTGCACCGGTACCGGGGGCGTTTTTCGAGCTGGAGGGCGAGCGCTATCGCGTGCTGGCGGCCGAGGTTGTGGATGACGGTGCTTTGCCGGAGGAAGGCCCCCGCCTTCGCGGGGGAGCCGGGGTTGTTGTTGACGACCGGCTGACGGTGGCTTGTGGCGTTGGGGCGTTGCGGATTGGCATGGTGCAGCGGGCGGGACGGCCGGCGATGGAGGCGGCGGCGTTTTTGCGCGGGCGGATTGTTCCGGTGGGTACGGTGCTGGGCGGATGACCCGCTTCGCCATCACCCTCGAATTCGACGGCGAGCCGTTCATGGGTCTGCAGCGGCAGCCGCACGGGCCGACGGTGCAGAAGGTGGTAGAAGACGCCGCGCTTTCCGTGACGGGCGAGGCGATTACGCTGAGTGCCGCCGGGCGGACCGATTCCGGCGTTCATGCGCTGGGGATGCGGGCGCATTTCGATCTGGCGAAAGACTTCGACCCGTTCAAGCTGGTGGGCGCGCTGAATGCGCGGATGCGGCCTGCGCCCGTGTCGGTGCTCGATTGCCGGGTGGTGCCGGATGATTGGCACGCGCGGTTTTCCTGCACCGGGCGCGCTTATGAATATCGCATCGTCAACCGCCGTGCGCCTTTGACGCTGGAGCAGGGCAAGGCGTGGCGGATAACCCGCGATCTGGATGTCGAAGCGATGCACGATGCGGCGCAGGCGCTGGTGGGGCTGCATGATTTCACTACGTTCCGGTCGGTCCATTGCCAATCGGCCAGCCCGGTCAAGACGCTGGACCGGCTGGATGTGCGCCGGGAAGGTGAGCGGCTGGTGATCGAGGCAGCGGCGCGCAGCTTTCTGCATCATCAGGTGCGGTCGATGGTCGGGTGCCTGTCGCTGGTGGGCGCGGGGCGTTGGTCGCGCGCAGACCTCGTTGCGGCGCTGGATGCAAAAAACCGTCAAAAGTTGGGGCTTAACGCGCCTCCCGATGGTCTCTACTTCGTGAAGGCAACTTATCCCGGAGAATGATCGTGAGCGATGCGCGCAACCTGCAACTGGTTTCCACCCTGGGGGCCGACGGTCGCCTGATCGCCGAACTGGTCGAGGAAGCTGTGCCGGCGCCGACAGGGCACGAAGTGCTGCTGCGAGTGGAGGCCGCGCCAATCAATCCTTCGGACCTTGGCCTGCTGTTCGGCCCGGCGGACGTGGCGAATGCTGACTATGCGGCGGGCAGGATTGTGGCGCAGATGCCCGAACCGGCGGTGAAGGCCATGGCCGCGCGCGTGGGGCAGGCGATGCCGGTTGGTCTCGAAGGCGCAGGGCTGGTGATCGCGGCGGGCGATGCGCCCGAAGCGCAGGCCCTGCTGGGCAAGCGCGTGGCGTGCTTTGGCAGCGGCATGTTTGCGCAAGTTCGGATCGTGGATGCGCGCGCGTGCATCGACCTGCCCGAAGGCGTGAGCAGCGAACAGGGAGCGTCGGCCTTCGTCAATCCTTTGACTGCGCTGAGTTTTGTCGAAGTGATGCGGCGCGATGGCCATTCCGCGCTGGTGCACACGGCGGCGGCGTCCAACCTTGGCCAGATGCTGGTGCGCATCTGCAAGGAAGACGGGGTGCCGCTGGTAAACGTGGTGCGCAGCCCGGCGCAGGTCGCGATCCTGAAGGGCATCGGCGCGGAATATGTGGTCGATACTTCGGCTGAAGGGTTCATCGATGATCTGGTCGCGGCGATCGAGGCGACCGGCGCAACAGTGGCATTCGATGCCATCGGTGGTGGCAAGTTGGGCAGCCAGATTCTGTGGGCGATGGAGCAGGTGGCCAACCGCAAGGCGGGCGGTTTCTCACGGTACGGCACCAACAGCCAGAAGCACCTGTTCATCTATGGCGCGCTGGATCTTTCGCCGACGATCCTGAACCGCAACTTCGGCTTTTCGTGGGACGTTTCGGCGTTCCTGCTGATGCCGTTCCTGGAAAAGATCGGACACCACAATGCCGACCGCCTGCGGACGCGGGTGCGCGACGGGCTGACCACCACGTTTGCGAGTTCTTACAAGGCGAAGGTCACGCTGGAGCAGGCGCTGAGCCGCGACTGCGTGCTGGAATACAACGCGCGGCGGACGGGGGAGAAGTATCTGGTGCTGCCGAACGGGTGAGGCTCAGTAGTAAATGTAGAGGTACTGCGGCAACGGCTGGATGACGAACCCGTCGAGGCGGAAATCGGACAGGATATCGACCGTGGCCGCGCGGGTGAACGGATCGATGGCCTGAGCCATCAGTTGTGCCGATCCGAAGGACAGATATTGGGGCAGCTTCTTAGCCTTGACCGGCTGGCGGCTGGGCACGCGCATCGGAATCGATCCGCTGCGCAAGGCGAACATATGGAGGGCGGCGAACTGGAAATGTTCGCCCGCCACCCGCATGTTTATCGAGAACTGCGGCCCTGAGAGCGCGTCTCCATCAAGGTATTCCACTTCTACGACGGAGTCGCCCTCGATCGGCGTGAGCATCTTGTCGGTGTAGGTGACGGGTGTGATGTCGACGAGATGGCGGTCTTCGGGTTTCTTGATGCCGATCACGAAGGCGCTTTCGAAATCGCCGTTGGCATCCTTGTCGACAAGGCAGACCTGCGTGTCGCTGCGCAGGCGCGCGCCGAGTGACAGGAGGCCGGCGCTCGCCAAATTGGCCAGGCCTTTCGCCGTGTTGTGGTGGTTGTTGTCGCAATAGGTCCGCGTGCCTTTTGGCAGCGTCTCCAGATCACCGCCGATCACTTTGGCGGCGAGCCGCAGCACCGCGGTTTGCACAACGGTGAATTCGCCACCGGCGGCGGTGAAGGTGACCGGCGTGGCCAGCGTTGCGGTATCGAACCAGGCAAGCTTGCCACGGAACACGACATCGTGTTCCTTCAGCACAACGCCCTCGCCCAGTGACATGGACTTGCCCGACTGTTGCACCACGTACCCCGTCAGCGTGGCGTCGTAGGGCTTGCTGCCGGCAAATGTGGGCGTGGACCATAGCGCCAGCATGGGTCCGGCAGTGACCATCGCCAGCGCACGGCGCGCCGCGGTTTTCATTTTCGCAGTCATCTGCTTCCCCCCGGAACAGTGCCGCCTGCAGGCGGAGTTAGTTCTTTCCAACCACGCTTTCGGGCAGGTCCTTGCCGAAGACGCGCTGGTAATATTCGGCTACCAGCACGCGCTCTGCCTCGTCGCACTTGTTCAGGAACGAGAGGCGGAAGGCGAAGCCGACGTCCTTGAAGATCGCGGCGTTCTGGCCCCAGCTGATGACCGTACGCGGGCTCATCACCGTGGAGATATCGCCGTTGATGAAGCCCTTGCGGGTCAGGTCCGCCACGCGGACCATGTCGACGGCGGTCTTGGCGTCGAGGCCGGGCACCTTCTTGGTCACGACTTCGATTTCGGTGGCGGCGGGCAGGTAATTCAGCGCGACAACGATGTTCCAGCGGTCCATCTGGCCCTGGTTGATCGCCTGCGTGCCGTGATAGAGGCCGCTGGTATCGCCGAGGCCGACGGTGTTGGCGGTGGCGAACAGGCGGAACCACGGGTTGGGGCGGATCACGCGGTTCTGATCGAGCAGCGTGAGCTTGCCTTCGGTTTCCAGAACGCGCTGGATCACGAACATCACGTCGGGACGGCCGGCGTCGTATTCGTCGAACACCAGCGCGGTCGGCGTCTGCAAGGCCCATGGCAGCAGGCCTTCGCGGAATTCGGTGACCTGAAGGCCATCGCGCAGCACGATGGCGTCGCGGCCGATCAGGTCGATACGGCTGATGTGGGCATCGAGGTTGATGCGTATGCACGGCCAGTTGAGGCGGGCGGCGACCTGTTCGATGTGGGTCGATTTGCCGGTGCCGTGATAGCCCTGCACCATCACGCGGCGGTTGTGGGCAAAGCCCGCCAAGATCGCCAGCGTGGTATCCGGATCGAACACATAATTGTCGTCACGATCGGGCACGCGTTCGTCCGTGATGGAGAAGGCGGGCACCGTCATGTCGATGTCGATCCCGAACATTTCGCGCACGGATACGGTGGTATCCGGCACGGTCAGGGCGGTGGCGTGGCTATCGGCGGGCATGGTCTTGCTCTCGGTCATCGTCTGTTCGCCTATACGGGCGCGCGCCGGGCTGCAATAAGCTTTGCGTGCAGGTTTGAGAGAGGGTTGCGATGAAAATCTACGGAGCGCTGCTTTC
>DAICYJ010000139.1 GCA_027311705.1 Novosphingobium sp.
AGTTGTCGGTCACCGGCGTTTCGGCCATCGGGCAGCCATCGTCGCGCCAGGTCGGCAGCAGTTCGTCGAGCGCCTTTGGATCGACGACCGCACCCGAAAGGATGTGCGCGCCGATTTCCGAGCCCTTTTCCAACAGGCACACCGAAAGATCGGCGTTGGCCTGTTTCAGCCGGATGGCCGCCGAAAGGCCTGCCGGACCGCCCCCGACGATCACCACGTCATAGGGCATCGATTCCCGTTCGCTCATTTTCCCGCCGCTCCGACTTTGATCGCACTTGACCTTGACGCGTGAATTGCACGCCTGAATTGCATCTCTGCCTTGAAAGCTGGCGCTGGCAAGGTCAATACCGCGATTGAAGGGGTCGCTTTTGCCGTTGGATACCACACACGATATCGCGGGCATGATCGATGCCGCGCTGGAATGGTGGCGGGGTGCCGGTGTCGATTGCGATTTTGCCGACGCGCCGACAGATTGGCTCGCCGCCAATCGCGCGCCCGAGCGGCCTTCGGCGCCCGCGCGCGCCCTTGCGCCGCAGATAGAGCCGAACACGCCACCGCCCACCATAGGCGGAAATCGGGCAGATTGGCCCGCCACACTTGCTGATTTTGAAACATGGTGGCTGACCGAACCTTCGCTTGTACCGCCTGGGCTGCGCCGCGTGCCTCCCGCCGGACCGTCCGGTGCAGCGCTGATGGTGCTGGTTGCCCAGCCCGAAGCCGAGGACGAAGATCGCCTGCTTTCGGGTCGTTCGGGCAAACTGCTCGACGCCATTCTCGCCGCGACCGGCCATGATCGATCAGGCACTTACATCGCATCCGCTCTTCCCGCCCGAATCGCTTTGCCCGATTGGGCAGATCTGGGGCAAAAGGGGCTGGCCGATATCCTGGCACGCCATGTCGCACTGGTCGCACCGCAACGACTCGTGATATTTGGCAAATCGGACGTTTCGACGCTTCTGGACCACGCCTTGCCGCAAAAAGCTGCCGGTTTACGCGCGTTTAACCATGAGGAGGGCAGCATACCCGCGATCGACACCTATGATCTTGAAACTCTGCTATTAAAGCCGGGGCTCAAATCGGGGTTGTGGGATCGCTGGCTCGATTGGACGGGGAAACAAAAGCTGTGAAGATTCGGGGCCTTGGCCGCGCTTCCCTTTTTGGCATTGTCACGGCGCTGGCGGCCGGGGCAGCCATGCCCGCGCATGCCAACAGCGCGGCGGCAGATTATTTTCGCGGCCGGGCAGATCGCACGGCAGTTCCCGCCCTGCTCAGCCAGGACGACCGCACTTATTACAAGCAGCTGTTCGGCGCGATCGAGCGTGAGGACTGGGCCGGCGTGCAGGCGATGTTCGCCCAGCGCGCCGATGGCCCCCTCCATGCCGCCGCCCGCGCGCAATTCTATCTCGCCGCCACATCGCCGCGTGCAGATCTTCAGCCGCTGACCGACCTGCTGACGCAGGCTCCGGACATGCCGTGGGCCGACCAACTCGGCCGGCTTGCGCTGAAGCGCGGCGCAAGTGCCCTGCCCGTCGCCATCCCGGCCGCGCAGCAGTTCTATACGCTGCCAACCTTGTCAAAGCGGATCAAGCCGCGCCCGACCGCCGATGGCACCATGCCCGAAAGCGTTTCGGCCGCGATCGCAGACCGCATCAAGAACGACGATCCGCTCGGCGCGCGTGTGCTGCTCGATGGCATCGACGCCACGCTTTCGCCCGAAGCGCGGGCCGAATGGCGCCAGAAGGTGGGCTGGGCGTTCTATATCGAAAACGACGACGCCAATGCTCGCGCGCTGTCCGCCGCCGCTTTCGATGGCGGCTCGGGCCCTTGGGTGGCCGAAGCGATGTGGACCGCTGGCCTCGCCGCATGGCGCATGGACGATTGCCTCGCCGCCGGTGACAGCTTTGAAAAAGCCGCCGGCATGGCTGCGAACCCGGAACTCACCGCCGCCGCCAACTATTGGGCCAGCCGCGCCTGGCTGCGTTGCCGCAAACCCGAAAAGGTCGCCGCCTCGCTGCGCGCCGCCGCCCGCACCCGCGATTCGCTCTATGGGATGATGGCCTCCGAAGCGCTGGGCATCCGCGAAAATGCAGTGTCCGCCGCGCCCGATTTCTCGAATGCCGATTGGCAGCAACTGCGCACAGCCAACAACGTGCGGCTCGCCGTCCAGCTCGCCGAAATCGGCGAGGATGGTCTGGCCGACGAAGCCCTGCGCTATCAGGCCCGCATCGGCGCGCCCGGCCAGTATGCTCCGCTTTCGCGCCTCGCCCGCGACCTTGGCCTGCCCGCCACCCAGCTGTGGATGGCCTACAACGCACCTGCTGGCGCCCGCCCCGATGAGGCCGCGCGCTTCCCCGCACCGAAATGGGTTCCGGCCAATGGCTGGAAGGTCGATCCCGCGCTTCTGTTTGCGCATTCGCTTCAGGAATCGAACTTCCGCACTTCGGTCACCAGCCCAGCCGGGGCCAAGGGTCTGATGCAGGTTCTGCCCGGCACCGCCCGCGACATGACCCGCGCCGAACCGACGATGGCAGGCCGCGATCGCCAGCTCGATCTGCCGGATGTAAACCTCGCCTTCGGGCAGACTTACCTCGCCCACTTGCGCGATAGTGCCGCCACACAGGGCCTGTTGCCCAAGGTGATGGCGGCCTACAACGCCGGGCCGATGCCGATCAGCCGCTGGAACACCGAGATCCGCGATCAGGGCGATCCGCTGCTGTGGATGGAATCGATCCCTTATTGGGAAACGCGTGGCTACGTCTCGATCGTGATGCGCAACTACTGGATGTACGAACGGCAGGCCGGCGCAACGTCCGACAGCCGCGTCGGACTGGTCCAAGGCCTCTGGCCAAAATTCCCCGGCCTCGCCGGTGCCGAAAGCGTCAGGATCGCCTCGCGTGGCCGTTGATACTTCGCGCACGTTCAAGCCGATCAATATCGCCGTCCTCACCGTCTCCGACACCCGGGGACCCGAGGACGACACGTCGGGCGACATCTTGGCCGAACGGGTCAAGGCCGCCGGCCACGTCCTCGCCGCCCGCGCGCTGGAAAAGGACGACGTGCCCCGCATCGTCAGCCGGTTGCAGAACTGGATGGACGATCGCAATGTCGATGCTGTGGTCATCACCGGCGGCACCGGCCTGACGGGACGCGACGTCACCCCCGAAGCGCTCGACCGGGTGAAGACGCGCGACATCCCCGGTTTCGGCGAATTGTTCCGCTGGCTGTCCTACAAGACCATCGGCACCAGCACGATCCAGTCCCGTGCCTGCGCCGTCGTGGCACGCGGCACCTACATTTTCGCACTGCCGGGTTCCAACGGTGCGGTGAAGGATGGCTGGGACGGCATTCTGGCCGAACAGCTCGACAGCCGGAACCGTCCCTGCAACTTCGTCGAACTGATGCCGAGGTTGCTCGAAAAATAGCGCATTTGGAGCTGTTTAGGCTCCCCCAGGTGTTGTTAGGTGTCGTTAGGTGCCTTTCAGGTTGATCCATTTTGTTCTATATCTGTTCTCATGCGAGTCCCTCCAGACATCCATGGTCGCGGTGCGCAATCGACCGCCGTGCCGACCCGTTTCGGGTTGGCGACGCGTGAGGCCGATGGCGACTGGCTGGACGCGCAAGGCGATATAGACGGCCCCGCGCCCAAGCTGCGCACCACCGTTACCGAAGAATTTCCCAAAACTATCATGAGCTTCAACACGTCGCCGGACATTCCGTTCGACCGCTCGCTCAACGCCTATCGCGGCTGCGAACACGGCTGCATCTATTGCTACGCACGCCCCACCCATGCGTACCACGATCTCTCACCTGGCCTGGATTTCGAAACCAAACTCTTCGCCAAGCCGCAGGCCGCCGCCCTTCTGCGCAAGACCTTCGCAGGCCGGGGCTACAAGGTCAGGCCTCTGGCAATGGGAACGAATACAGACCCTTACCAGCCCATCGAGGACCGCTTTCGCATCACTCGCCAAGTGCTCGAACTTTGCCTTGAAGTGCGTCATCCGGTTACGATCACAACCAAATCTGCCCGCGTTCTCGATGATCTGGACCTGCTGGCCGAACTGGCGAAGCACAACCTCACGGCAGTCGGCATTTCGGTGACCAGCCTCGATCCGCGCCTGTCAGGCCTCCTCGAACCGCGCGCAAGTTCACCCATCAAGCGATTGGTAGCGCTGGGAAAACTGGTGGCAGCGGGCATCCCGGCGCACGTCTCGGTCGCTCCGGTCATTCCCGCCATCACCGATCATTTCATGGAAGGCATCCTCGCCGAAGCAGGCCGCCACGGGGTACGCTCCGCCAGTTGGATCATGGTGCGCCTTCCCCACGAAGTGGCACCGCTGTTCCGCGAATGGCTGGAGGTCCACTTCCCCGACCGCGCCAGCAAAGTCATGGGAATCATTCAGGACATTCGCGGCGGTAAGGACAACGACGGCCAGTTCCACACCCGCATGAAACCGCAGGGTGTCTGGCCCGATCTGATCCGCAGCCGATTTGGCGTGGCCTGCAAACGCGCCGGGATCGAACAGGTAAAGCTCGATCTCGACTGTTCACAATTCACCTCACCAAACCTCGATGGCCAATTGAATTTGCTGTAGAATCATTCCGGCCAGCGATAGTCGCGCAACAGGTCGCGCAAGTCCTTCTTGCTGATCTTGCCGGTGCCGGTGTGCGGGATCGCATCGAGGAAAACCACCGCATCGGGCACCCACCACTTGGCCATCCGCTCGCCCAGATATCCGCGCAACTCGGCCTCGGAAACCTCGCTTCCTGGCTTTTTCACCACGGCAAGCAATGGTCGTTCGTCCCAGCGGGGATGGACGATACCGATCGCGGCAGCTTCCGCCACGCCCGCATGTCCAACCGCGACGTTTTCCAGTTCGACCGAGCTGATCCATTCGCCGCCGGACTTGATCACGTCCTTGGTCCGATCGGTCAGTTGCATGGTTCCATCGGGATGGATAACCGCGACATCGCCGGTATCGAACCATTGTTCCGCGTCGGTGGCGTCGGTCTCCGCCTTGAAATAGCGCTTCACCACCCACGGCCCGCGCACCTGCAAAGCCCCCGCCGTTACGCCGTCACGCGGCAGGACTTGCGAGGGATCGCCTAGATCGACGCAGCGCAGTTCCACGCCGAAGGGGACGCGGCCTTGTTTCGATTTGACGTCCACGCGTTCGTCGAAGGTCAGTTCATCCCAGTTCCAGGTATCAGCCCCCGTGGTCCCGACTGGAGAGGTTTCGGTCATTCCCCAGGCATGGGCAACGTGGATTCCTGCGGCCATGAACCGTTCGATCATCGAGCGCGGCATCGCCGATCCGCCGCAGACCACCTTTTCAAGACTTGCAGGGATTTCAATCCCTTCGGCGTCAATGTGCTGAAACAACGCGAGCCACACGGTCGGCACGCCGGCCGACATTGTGACGCGTTCTTCGTCAAACAGCTTGCACAGCACCGTAGGTTCGTTGACCGCGGAAAACACCAGTTTGGCCCCGGCCGCAGCCGCCGCCCACGGCAGGCCCCAGCTGCAAGCATGGAACATCGGCACGATGGGCAGCATCACGCTGCGCGAATCCATTCCGAACACGCCGGGCGTGAGGCAGGCCATCGCGTGGAGCATGGTCGAGCGATGTTCATAGAGAACACCCTTGGGGTTCCCGGTGGTACCGCTGGTGTAGCACAACATGCACGGATCGCGCTCGTCGCCCTCAAGCCACGCGGTTTGGCCGTCTTCCGCGCCGATCCAGGCTTCGAACTGCGGGGTCGGGTGATCGTCGAAGCAGATATACTGCCGAACGGTCGGCCAGCGCGGCTTCATCCTGTCAACCAAGGGAGTAAAGGCGCTGTCGAACAGAAGGACGCAATCTTCGGCGTGGTTGACGATGAAATCGAGCTGATCCTCGAACAGGCGGGGGTTCAGTGTGTGGAGGATCGCGCCCGCTCCAATGGCGCCGTACCACGACACGAGATGGCGCGAATGGTTCATGGCCAGAGTCGCCACCCGTTCGCCCGGCTGCACCCCGGCGCGGCGCAGCGCTTGCGCCATCTTCAGGGCATCGCTGCGGATGCCTGCCCAGTTCGTGCGGGTTTCGCTGCCATCGGCCCATCGGCTGACGATCTCACGCCCGCCATATTCCCGCGCCGCGTGATCAAGCAAATGCGTCACGCGCAACTGCCAGTCCTGCATGCCGCCCAATTGGCCGCCCAATAGACTCATCTCTTCAGGTTCATCCCGTTTCTCCCGGAATCGAGCCTACTCAACCAACCGCAAATGTCTATCCGCCCGCGCCGTCAACACCACGTTGGCGAGGCCCTCGATGGGAATCAGGCGTTCGATCAACTCGCTGTCGAGCCGGAAATCGCCGCCCAGCCGCATCAGCGGCTCGCGCCCGGTGCCGGTGCGCAGGCGGGCGAGCACCTCGCCCTTGCCATCGGCTGCGCGGGGCAGCAGCAGGGCAAGCTCGCCCATCGCTTCGGGCCGGGTGACGTCAAGCTTCAGCATCATCCGCGCCGCGCTGGTGACCGTGTCCAGCGGCCGCGCGCCGCGGACGGTAACGCGCGGGGCCTCGTCCGGATTGGGGCGATCGAGTTCCACATTGAGCAAGACACAAACGCCTTCGCGCGCCCACTGGACGAAGTTGTCAACGAGCGCTTCTTCGAAGCAGGAAGCCGAGAACAGCCCGCTGGCGTCCGAAAAATCGGCCATGACGAAGTCATTGCCCTTCTTCGTTTTGCGCTTCTGCACGTTCTCCACCAGCGCCGCCATCACTGCGCCGCTGCGGCCCGACGCTTCGCCGCCGGCTGCAATCAGGCTGCCATAAGTGCGCGCGCCATTGGCCGAAGCGACCGCGCGATATTCCTCCACCGGGTGCGCCGCGAAATAGAAACCGAAGTTCTCGCGCTCCGCCGCCATCTGTTCGGCGCGGGTCCACGGCTTCACATCGGACAATCGGGTGGCGGGCACGGCGTGGTCCTCGGCACCGAACAACCCGCCCTGCCCGCTGGTGCGCGCCCGCACCGCCTCGTCCGCCACGGCCATCAGCAATTCGGCGTTGGCGGTGACTTGCGCGCGATTGGGCTCCAGGCTGTCGAGCGCGCCGCCCGCGGCCAATGCTTCCAACCCGCGCCGGTTCATCGATCCTGCGGGAATGCGGCGGAACAGGTCGTCCAGGCTGGTGAACAGCCCATTCGCTGCGCGCTCGGCAACGATCGCGTCCATCGCCTTTTCGCCGACGTTGCGAAGGCCCGCCAGTGCATAGCGCACCGCAAAGCTGTCGTCGGTGCGTTCGACAGTGAATTCGCCTTCCGAATGGTTGATATCGGGGCCGCACAGGGCAACGCCGTTGCGGCGCATGTCGTCGACGAAAATACTGAGCTTTTCGGACTGGTGCATGTCGAAGCACATCGATGCCGCATAGAATTCATGCGGATAATGGGTCTTTAGCCACGCCGTCTGGTAGGCGAGCAGGGCATAGGCCGCGGCGTGCGACTTGTTGAAGCCATAGCCAGCGAACTTGTCGATCAAATCGAACAGTTCGTTGGCCTTGGGCGCGGCGATCTGGGAAACTTCGGCACAGCCGGCGATGAAGCGCTGGCGCTGCGCGTCCATTTCCTTCTGGTCCTTCTTGCCCATCGCGCGGCGCAGCAAGTCGGCGTCGCCTAGCGAATAGCCGGCGAGCATCTGCGCCGCCTGCATCACCTGTTCCTGATAAACGAAGATGCCGTAGGTTTCGGACAGGATGCCCGCGAGCTTTTCATGCGGATATTCAATGGCTTCCTGCCCGTTCTTGCGACGTCCGAACAAGGGGATGTTGTCCATTGGGCCGGGACGATAGAGCGAAACGAGCGCGATGATGTCGCCGAAATTGGTGGGCTTCACGGCCGCCAGCGTGCGGCGCATACCCTCGGATTCGAGCTGGAACACGCCGACGGTGTCGCCCGATTGCAGCAGCTTGTAGACTTCGGCATCGTCCCACGCGAGCATCGACAGGTCGATCTCGACGCCTCGCTTCTGCATCAGGTCGGTCGCCTTGCGCAGCACCGACAGGGTTTTGAGGCCGAGGAAGTCGAACTTGACGAGGCCGGCATCCTCGACATGCTTCATGTCGAACTGGGTGACCGGCATGTCAGAACGCGGATCGCGGTAGAGCGGCACCAGTTGCGCCAGTGGCCGGTCGCCGATGACCACGCCCGCCGCGTGGGTGGAGGAATTGCGCGGCAGACCTTCCAATTGCATGGCGAGGTCGATCAGGCGGCGAACCTCTCCATCGCGGTCGTACTCGCGCTTCAGTTCCAGCACGCCGTTGAGCGCGCGCGGCAGCGGCCACGGGTCGGTCGGATGGTTGGGCACCATCTTGCACAGGCGATCGACCTGGCCATAGCTCATCTGCAGGATACGGCCGGTGTCGCGCAGCACCGCGCGGGCCTTCAGCTTGCCGAAGGTGATGATCTGGGCGACGTGATCGACGCCGTATTTCTGCTGAACATAGCGAATCACTTCCCCGCGCCGGGTTTCGCAGAAGTCGATGTCGAAATCCGGCATCGAGACGCGTTCGGGGTTGAGGAAGCGCTCGAACAGCAGGCCCAGCCGGATCGGATCGAGATCGGTGATGGTGAGCGCCCACGCGACGAGTGAGCCCGCACCCGAACCGCGCCCCGGCCCCACCGGAATGCCCTGTTCCTTGGCCCATTTGATGAAGTCGGCCACGATCAGGAAGTAGCCGCCGAAGCCCATGCGGTTGATGATGCCGATCTCGAACTCGATCCGCAGGCGGTAGTTCTCGACCTCGTCCCAGATGCCGGCGGCGACGAGTTGCGCAAAGGCAGCGGGATCGGGCGCGCCATCCGGGCCGTGGCAGATCGCGGCAGCGAGATCGGCGTGGCAGCTTTCGGGGTAATAGGGCTTCAGCCGCTCGACGAGGCCGGTGCGGCTGTCTGCGCCGCACATCCGCGCCTCGCCTTCCTGATCGCCGGCAAGGCTGGGCAAGATCGGCTTGCGCTTGGGCGGTTTGAAGGCGGTGCGCTGCGCCACGACGAGAGTGTTGGCGAGCGCTTCGGGAACGTCCGCGAACAGTTCCTGCATCACATTGGCGGGCTTGATCCACCATTCCTGCGACGATCGGGGGCGATCGGTGCTGTCGACGTGCGTAGAACTGGCGATGCACAACATGGCGTCATGCGCCAGATAGAAACTGCGTTCAGCAAAGCAGGCGGGGTTGGTGGCGACGAGCGGCAGATCGCGCGCATAAGCGAGGTCGATCAGCGCCTCTTCCGCCGCCTGTTCGGTCGCATCGCCACGCCGGGCGAGCTCGATGTAAAGCCGCTGGGGGAACAGTTCCTGCAAGCGATCGGCATAGGCAAGCGCGGCGCTGGTCTGGCTGGCGGCGAACAATTGCACCAGCGCGCCCTCGCCCGCGGCGGTGAGGCACAGCAGGCCGTCGGTGTGGCCGATCAGGTCCGCCAGCACCACGTGCGGCGCGAATTCCAGCGGCCGATCGAGGTGCGCGCGGCTGACGAGGTGGCACAGGTTGCCATAGCCCGTGGCATCCTGCGCATAGAGCGCCAGCCAGTCGATGGTCGGGGCGGACGCGCCGAAACCGGGGGCGGAAGCGCCCTCACGCTCCGGGCGGGCGACGGCCAGCATCGTGCCAATAACCGGCTGCACGCCGACATCGGCACAGGCCTTGGCATAGGCGACGCTGCCATACAGCCCGTTGCGATCCGTGATGGCGGCGGCGGGAAAGCCGCGCTCCGCCGCCGTCTTGGCAATCGCCTTCGGGTCGATGGCGCCATCGAGCATGGTGTAGGACGAATAGATGCGGAGGGGCACGAAGGGCGCGTGGGGCATTCGGAGAGACTAGGGTTCGTGGCGCGATTCTGCGAGGTGCGAGAGCGGCTTTTTCCACGTGGGATTGGCTCAGCTATCCGCTCCCCCTTCCTCCCCCGTTCGTGTCGAGCGAAATCGAGACACCAAGCGCGGTGTGTGGTGTCTCGACTTCGCTCGACACGAACGGATCAGAAATGGTTTACCAAAACGGAAGCCGACGTTTGAACCGCTGCCAAGCAGATGGCCCTTCGGCCACGGTACTACGTCCAGCCAGACGGGCGCTCGGCTGATTTTCGAACAAGACGCCCAAGACCGTCTTTGCCGATGCACCAAAACATTCTGGCACTTCAATTTTCGCCGAACCGGTGTGCAGCAAAACGTTATCGACGAACACCTCAATGGTTTGGCCACCAGTGCCCCAAATGACGAGATAGTCTTCGGATTTTTCGACCTCTAGGATCAAGTTGTCTGGATTTGCCGCCGAGATCCGCATCGTAACGGTCGATTTGCTGGGGACTTCGACCTCGTCCGCCCACGGCTCAATCCAGAGCAACAGTTCATCCGGTCCGCAATTGGATAAGCCCCAATGCCAATCCGCATCACCAGCCATCAGGCTCGTCTACCCACTTACAGCAAAGCCTCGATATCCGCCGCCAAACCCGCCGGCTTGTCCGTCGGCGCATAGCGGCGCACCACTTTGCCCTCCCGGTCGATCAGGAACTTGGTGAAATTCCACTTGATCGCCTTAGTCCCCAGCACGCCAGGCGCTTCGGATTTCAGCCAATCGAACAGCGGGTCGGCCTTCGGGCCGTTCACATCAATCTTGCGCATCAGGGGGAAGCTGACGCCGAAGTTGATCTTGCAGAAGCTTTCGATTTCCTCGGCAGTGCCGGGTTCCTGGGCACCGAACTGGTTGCACGGGAATGCCAGCACCTCGAACCCGCGTGCGCCATATTTGCGCCACAGGGCTTCCAGCCCGTCATACTGCGGGGTGAACCCGCATTTGGAGGCGGTGTTGACCACCAGCAGGACTTTGCCCCGCTTTTCCGCGAGGTTTACTTCCTCGCCATCGGGCAAGGTTGCAAGGAAATCGGATATGGTCGCCGGCCGGTTCATGCCAGATCGGGACGGGCCGCGAGTTCCATGATTTCCGCGACGTTCAGCGATTTTCCGCCTGCCACATCGATCACCAGCCGCGCGCGCTGATCCGCCGGCATGGCCGCCACTTCGCGCACCAGATCGCCCAGCGGTCCTTTGTGCAGCTGCACGAAATTGTACTGCAGTTCGGAACCGCTATCGTCCCGCTCGTGCAGGGTTCCCTCGGCATTCCAGTCCAGCGCTTGCATCGTTTTTGATCCCCATTTCTTGCGAAAGCGTCGCATGATCGCGGGGCGGGATCAAGCCTGCGCTATTCCAGCACACCCTCGTGCAGCCGCAGCACACGGTCCATGCGATAGGCGATGCGTTCGTTGTGCGTGGCGACCAGGGCCGAACTGCCCTCTTCGCGCACCAACTTGACGAATTCATCGAAGACGCGGTCGGCGGTCGCTTCGTCGAGGTTGCCGGTGGGCTCGTCCGCCAGCACCATTTCTGGCCGGTTGGCGAGCGCGCGGGCGACGGCGACGCGCTGTTGCTCGCCGCCCGAAAGCTGGCTGGGACGGTGGTCGAGCCGGTGGCCCAGCCCCAGCGCGGTCAGCAGTTCCTCGGCCCGTGCCTTTGCCTCGGCAGCGGACTTGCCCGCCACCAGTTGCGGCAGCACGACGTTCTCGGTCGCGTTGAAATCGGCGAGCAGATGGTGGAACTGGTAAACAAAGCCGAGGTGATCGCGGCGCAGTTCGGTCCGCCGATCGCCCGAAAGCGTCGAGGCATCGGTGCCTGCGATCTCGATTGTTCCCTGAAAGCCGCCTTCGAGCAGGCCTATGGCCTGCAGCATGGTCGACTTGCCCGAACCCGAAGGCCCAAGCAGCGCGACGATTTCGCCGGGCCGGATCGTCAGATTGATTCCGCGCAGCACATCGATGGTGACGCCGCCTTGCGAAAAGCTTCGACGAAGGTCGGTGAGTTGCACGACCGGATCGTGGTGGACCCGTTCTTTGGGGATCGGGCTATTCATAACGCAACACCTGCACGGGGTCTGTGCTCGCGGCCTTCATCGCGGGATAAAGCGTGGCGAGGAAGCTGAGCACCAGCGCCATTATGCAGATCGTGGCGATTTCCACCGGATCGCTGCGGCTGGGCAAATCGGTGAGGAAGCGGATTGAAGGATCCCAAAGGTTTTGCCCAGTGAGCCATTCGACCGCGTGGACGATCGGCTGGCGGAAAAAGAGGAAGACCATTCCCAACGCCAGCCCGGTCAGCGTGCCCAGCGCACCGATGACGAAGCCGATAGTGACGAACACCTTCAACAGGCTCCGACGGGTGGCTCCCATGGTGCGCAGGATCGCGATATCGCGCGTCTTGGCGCGCACGAGCATAATCAGCGACGAGAGAATGTTGAACACCGCGACCAACACGATGATAGACAGGACTACGAACATGGCCACCCGCTCCACCGCCAGCGCTTCGAACAGACTGGCGTTGATCGTCCTCCAATCCGTGACGACGGCGCGGCCGGCCAGTTGCTGTTTGAGCGGGGCCATGATCTGCACGACCTTGTCGGGATCGGTGGTCGTCACCTCGATCATCCCGATGGCATTCCCGGTGAGCAGCAGCGTCTGCGCATCCGGGATGGGCATGACGACGAAGGCATTGTCGTAGTCGTAAATTCCGATCTCGAAGATCGCGGCGACGCGGTAGCCGATCTCGCGGGGCACCGTACCGAACGGGGTGGATCGGCCCTGCGGATTGACGATGGTCAGCGTGTCGCCCACCTGAACGCCGAGGTTCTGCGCAAGGCGTGAACCGATGGCGACATTGCCCGACCCCGGCTGGAGCGCGGCGATGTTGCCGGCAACGCGCTTTTCCTGAAGCTGTTCAATGTCGGGCTTTGTGTTCCCGCGAACCAGAATCGCCTCGACCCGCCCGTTGAAGCTGGCCAGCAGCGGTTGTTCGATCAGCGGGGAAGCGTGGGTCACGCCCGGCGTTGCTTCCACCTTCTTGAGGATGTCCTGCCAATCGTCCAGCCGGCCGCCATAGGCCTGGATAATGGCGTGTCCGTTCAGCCCCACGATCTTGTCGAGCAGTTCGGCGCGAAAGCCGTTCATCACGCTCATGACGATCACCAGCGCTGCGACGCCAAGCATCACTGCGACAAGGCTGATCCCGGCCACGAGGGCAATGAATGCCTCACCCCGCCCCGGCGACATGTAACGCTTGGCGATGGTCCATTCAAATGGCGACAGGATCAAGCAGGAGGTCTTTCGCTCAGAAAATCTTGGCAGGAAGCCGCGCCGGGATTTAGGCCGAGATTGCCGGAGTGGCAATGGCGAGCGCCGTTGAGGGCCACGCTCCTGTTCCCCGACGATGCGCGGCCCAAACGCAGCGCCTGCACTGCGGTTCCCCTAAGACACCCTAGGCCGCCACCGCCAGCCTCGACCTGCCCGATGACTTCGCCCGATAAAGTGCGCGAT
>DAICYJ010000237.1 GCA_027311705.1 Novosphingobium sp.
GCCTTCCTGCACCGCGAAGCGCCGGCCGCGCTGATCGGGTCCCAAGGCGGCCAGCCCGCTTCCGTCTTTTCGTCCACATGCTCGGGTTCGGGCGATTTGAGGATTGATGGCGGAATTGCGCGCGATTCCGCCCTGATGCCGCGGATCGTGGGCTTTGCCCGCACCGCTGGGGTTACCGGCGGGCTAGGCAAACCGGTGTTCGTGGTCAGCAGCACCAGCGACGCCCCACGCGAACGCGCGTCGGGCACGCTGCGCGATGCGCTGAACCGCGCGCAGGCGGCAGGCGGCGGGTGGATCGTGTTCTCCCCCGCATTGGGCCGGGCTCCACAGATCGATCTGGTCAAAAGCGTGAATGTTCCATCGAACGTCACGATCGATGGCGGTTGCTCGCATGTGACCATTACCACCGCCGAACCTTACAGCATCCTGAAGATCATGGGCCCATCGCGCAACGTGATGATCGCGCGTCTGAACCTGATGCAGCGCGGCGAATCCGTGCGTGAGGGCGGTGATTGCATCACCGTCGCACGTGGGGCCGATGCCGTGTGGGTCGGCTTCAACAACATGAGCAAGTGTTCCGACGGGGTGGTCGATATCACCCAGCCGCCGGGACAAGACCAGCCGATGCGCGCGACCGTGGCGTACAATCACTTCTTCGATCACGACAAGGACATGCTGGTCGGATCGAACGACTGCATCGAGGCTCAATCCGAAAAATGCGACGCGCCGGCTGCCCAGGCGTTCTCGTTCGATCGCGGCGTACAGGTAACCATTCTGGGCAACCATTTTGAAGGCACCGCGCAACGCCATCCCCGGATCAGCGGCCGCAGCTTCGTCGATCTCGCCGAAAACGTTGTTACCGTGCGCGGCAAGCCGAAGGCTGGCAGCACCAAGCCCGGCGGCCTTGGCGCAGCCTATGGCGCTTATGTCGGTGGTGGCGGGCGACTTCTGGCGCGCGACAATCTGTTCGTCGGTCTTGAGCAGGATCGCGAACTGCGCGCCATTGTCTCGGCCGACAAGGAAGGCGTGCGCGAGCGTGAAGATGGTCGCCGCACCGGCGCGCTTGAAGGCAAATCGCTGGTTCAGGTGCGGGGCAACGTGCTGGTGAACGCGGCGTTCGACTACAATTCCGCCGGGCTGCCGGGCGAACCGCCCTACACCCTGCCGGCGGGGCCCCGCCCACTCTCTGGCAACTGGAAGGCTTTTGCCGATTGCATTGCTTCGCGCACCGGGCCCGATGGTCTGGCCCGCGTGGCAGCGGGCGCTTCCTGTCCCTAGGCCAGGTCCAGCACGGCAGCGGTGATGGCGGCCTCGACTTGCGCGAGGTCGGCATCGTCGATGCAATAGGGCGGCATCATGTAGATCGTGTTGCCCAGCGGGCGCAGTAGCACGCCGGCTTCGCGAAACCGGGCCATCAGGCGCGGGGCCTGCGATGAAAGGTAGCCGCTATCGGGCACCTGCAGGTCGATGGCGGCGATCGTGCCGCAACGCCGGGGATTGATCACGCCGGGCAGCGCGGAGAGCCGGCCAAGCATGGCATCCTCACCCGTGCCCAGTGCCGCAATGCGATCCAGCACCGGCTCGTCGCGCCAGATGGCCAGATTGGCGGCGGCGGCGGCGCAGGCAATCGGGTTCGCGGTGTAGCTGGACGAATGATAGAACATCTTCGCGCGGTCGGGCGACCGATGCGCGGCAAAGATCGGTTCCTGCGCCAGCGTGACCGCCAGAGGCATCGATCCGCCGGTCAACCCTTTGGCGAGGCACAGGATATCGGGCACGACCCCAGCCTGTTCGCAGGCCAGCAACGTGCCGGTGCGGCCCCAACCGGTCATCACCTCGTCCGCAATGAACAACACCTCATGCCGGCGGCAGACTTCGGCCATCGCGGCCAGCATTTCCGAAGCATACATCAGCATTCCGCCTGCGCCGAGCACCAGCGGCTCGACGATCAGCGCGGCGGGCTTTTCGCGGCAGGCCGCTTCCAGCGCGTCGATCGTGGCCGCACTGTCGCCCGTCGGGAACGGGATTGTGCCCACGTCGAACAGCAGTGGCGCATAGGGTGCATTGAACACCCCGCGCGCGCCGATCGACATCGCGCCGATGGTGTCGCCGTGATAGCTGTGTTCCATTACCAGGATGCGGTGACGCCCCGTGCCGGTGTGCGCGTGGTATCCCAGCGCCATCTTCAGCGCGACTTCGACGGCGGTCGATCCGCTGTCCGAAAAGAACACGTGCGCCAGTTCGGGCGGCATAATCGCCCGCAGCCCCGCCGCCACGGCTTCGGCAGGTTCATGGGTCCAACCGGCGAAAATCAGCTGGTCCAGCTTGCCGGCCTGTTCGCGGATCGCATCGACGATGCGCGGGTGGCAATGGCCGTGGGTGGTGACCCACCAGCTGGAAATGGCATCGATCACGCGTGCGCCGTCTACCGTATAAAGCACGGCACCTTCCGCCCGGACGACCTGCGGTATCGGTTCATTCAGCCCGTGCTGGGTGAACGGATGCCACACTGAACTCACGCGAAATCGCCGATGCGGAAGTGTTCGGCGAAGGCGGCTGCAAGGCCGGCGGCATCGAGCGCGGGCAGCATCGGCAACCGGCCTAGCCGGCGCACGTTGCCCATCGTCGCGATGGTTGCCTCGCTATCGTCTTGCGCCTCGCCGATGAACGCCACGCCATGCACGGTCACTCCGCGTGCGCGCAGCACTTCGATGGTCATCAGCGTGTGGTTGATCGTGCCGAGCGCCGTGCGCGCGACAACGATGGCCGGCAGGTTCCACCATGCAAACACGTCGGCGAAAGTTGTGCCTCGCGTCACGGGCACCAAGGCTCCGCCCGCGCCTTCGACTACCAGCGGGCGCTGCGCGGGCAAGGCCAAGCGCGCCAGATCGATCAACGTGCCATCGATCTCGGCGGCGCGATGGGGCGAACACGGCGTATTGAAACGCCAAACTTCGGGCAGAAGCTTGTCGGCAGCAAGGCCGGAGAGGCGCCCCACGGTCTCACGGTCGGTGCCGTCATCCAGCCCGGCCTGCACCGGCTTCCAGTAATGCGCGCCCAGCGCACCCGCCAGCGCGGCGCTGAACACGGTCTTGCCCACGTCGGTATCGGTGCCGGTCACCACGAAGGCCGTCACTTCAAGCTTTCTCCCAGCGCGGCGGCGAGGGCATCGACATCCCCGGTCGTGGCATTCAGCGTCAATGAAATGCGCAAGCGGCTGGTGCCCTGCGGCACCGTGGGCGGGCGAATGCCGCGCACGTCGAAACCGGCGCGTTGCAGCCGGTCGGCCACGGCCATCGTTCGCGCATCTTCGCCCAGCACCACCGGCAGGATCTGCGATCCGGTGGGCTGCACGCCCAGCGGCGCCAGCGCGCGTTCTGCATGGCGGACCAGATCGTGCAGGCGTTCGCGGCGCTCCGGCTCGTCCGCCAGCATGCGGATGGCCTCGCGCACGGCTGCTGCCACCAAGGGGGAAGGGGCGGTCGAGAAGATGAAGGGACGGCCCCGATTGATCAGGAAATCGCGCACCACGCGCGGGCCGCACACCAGCGCGCCTTCACAGCCCAGCGCCTTGCCGCAGGTGCGCAGGATAATGGTGTCCGCCCGCCCGTCGAGCCCATCTGCGAGGCCGCGCCCGTCACGCCCGAAAACACCAGTCGCGTGGGCGTCGTCGATCAGCATGATCGCTTCGTGGCGTTCGGCCAACGCAGCAAGATTGGCGATGGGGGCACAATCGCCATCCATCGAATAGAGGCTTTCGAACGCGAGCCATATCTGCCCGGTGCCGCCGCCCGCTCGCCAAGCACGGACCGCATCGTCAAAGCTTTGCGCATCGTTGTGAGCGGCAGGGACGGCGGTGGCGCGGGTCAGTCGCAGGCCTTCGTGCATCGAGGCGTGGACCAGCTCGTCATAGACAATCAGGTCGCCGCGCTGGGGCAGGGTGGAGAGCAGCGCGACATTGGCGGCATAGCCTGCCGAAAAGAACAGCGCGGCCTCGCTGCCGAAAAAGGCCGCCGCCTCGGCTTCCAGCACCTCGTGTTCTGGATCGTTGCCGCGCAGCAGCCGCGAACCGCCGGAACCCAGCGGCACGCCGCGCACGATGGCATCCTGCACAGCACCCGCCAACCGGGGTGAGGACGACATGGCAAGGTAGTCGTTCGACGAGAAGTCGATGCCCCGGCGCGGATTGAGCACGCGCAACCGTGCGCGTTCACCCAGCGCGGCGAGGTCAGCCTTGTGCGCGTCCCAATGGCGGGAGGCCGTCATCGCCTCCACTCCGATCACGCCGCGCAGCCGCCGGAGCATCCTCCCACGGCTTTCATCGCGCGCATCGGTTCCTCGCCTTCCATCGGCTTCAGGCCAAGCCGGGCGAACATCGCGGCATCTGCATCGTCGCCGGCGTTGGCGGCGGTCAGCAGCTTGTCGCCGGTGAAGATGGAATTGGCCCCGGCCATGAAGCACAGTGCCTGCGTCGCCTCGCTCATGCTCTCGCGCCCGGCGGAAAGCCGCACCATGCTCAGCGGCATGGTGATGCGCGCAACCGCCACGGTGCGGACGAATTCGATGTCGTCGATCTTGGCCAGTGGCGTGTCCGCCAGCATGTCGCCCAGAACGGTGCCCTTTACCGGCACCAGCGCGTTCACCGGCACGCTTTCGGGGTGGCGCTCCATCGTCGCCAGCGCGTGGACGAAGCCGACGCGGTCGGCCCGCGTCTCGCCCATGCCGACGATGCCGCCCGAACAGACGTTGATCCCGGCACTGCGCACCTTGTCCAGCGTATCCAGCCGGTCTTCGAACGTGCGCGTGGTGATGACATCGCCATAGCGTTCGGGCGAGGTATCGATGTTGTGGTTGTAGTAATCGAGGCCCGCTTCGGCGAGCTGTTCGGCCTGTTCGCCGGTCAGCATGCCCAGCGTCATGCAAGTTTCCATGCCCATCTGGCGCACGCCCTTCACCATTTCAACGATGGCGGGCATGTCGCGCTGCTTGGGATTGCGCCAGGCGGCGCCCATGCAGAATCGCTTCGATCCGGAATCGCGGGCTTGTGCGGCGGATTGCAGCACGGCCTGGACGTCCATCAGCTTGGTTGCCTCAACGCCGCTGTCGGCCTTCACCGATTGCGAGCAATATCCACAGTCTTCCGCACAGCCGCCCGTCTTGATCGACAGCAGCGTGCACAGCTGCACTTCGCCGGCGCGATGGTGGGCGCGGTGGACTTCGGCGGCGCGGAACACCAGTTCGGTGAACGGCAGATCGAACAGGGCGGCGATCTCCGTGCGCGTCCAGTCAGTGCGGACACCGGAAGATATGGTGGTGGAAACGCGGGCGCGATCGATCGGCAACGTGGCAGCGTCGGGCATCGGGAGACTCCAGTCGAACATGCTTTTGTGGCGGGCCTTAGACCAAATCGTCATGCTTGCCTGCATCAAAATGACGTGTGATTTCATGGCCGCCAGACTGCGTGGGATGAGCCTGAAATCAATTTACCGCCATCACGGATTAATCTCCGACGCATCCGGGAGCATCGATGGCCTAAGGTGAAACTCGTAGCGATGCGCAAAAGGCGGCTCAGCATGCGACATAACTTTCTTGCGATGCGCAGTCGCCTGCAGCGGCCGGGCGTGGCAATTCCTTCGGGTGGCGTTTCTTTTGTGGGCAGTCCGACGAATACCAGAGTTGCGGGGCGGATCGACGCAGCGGCGCGCCAATCATGACTTCGGGTGCTTCCCAAAATGGTCCGGTCCGGCGCCTTTTCGAAGGCTGCCCCATCGCCCGTCCCGATGCGCCGAATACATCGCCGAGCGACTTGTCGGTCGACTGTCACAAAAGTCAGGTTTCCCGTACATTAGCTTCACTTCGATGCGAGCACAGGCTTCCTACCAGCCTGAAGAACCAGCTTGGAACATTCCGCTCAACCCCCGGCGATGCCGAGACGATTTCGGCCGCGTTCGTCGCAATAGTGCAAGATTTCAAGTACTATGAGCAGGGACGCGGCGCTGGCGAACCGGTATGGCAGCGCTTGAGTCGAACGAACGATGGTCCTATGGCCGGATTGTCATGACAAGGGACCGTCAAGGGCAATGGGTCTGGCACGAGGTGTCATGCCTGCCAGGGTTCTTTCGATCAGCGACAGCGAACAGGGAAAAGTGGGGCCTTTGCCATGCAGGCGGCTTTCACTGAGGTCAGGTGGCAGGTCATTATTCTATGAAATCTTTTGACAGGATTGGTGTTGTCGGCCTCGGTTACGTTGGACTGCCCCTCGCTATATCGTTTTCCCGCAAGTACCAGGTCACCGGCTTCGATGTCAGCGCAGGGCGCATCCGCTCGCTGCGCGATGGCGTGGATTATACGAACGAAATTTCGACCGAAGAACTGAAGCGTTCGACGCTCGCGATCTCCGATAAAGCCGAAGACTTGCGGGGTTGCGGCATCATCATCGTTACCGTGCCCACGCCAGTCGACAACAGCTGCCGTCCGGATTTCTCGAACTTGCGCGATGCCTGCAGCCTGATCGGCAAAGTGCTTTCACCCGGCGCGATCGTGGTGTTCGAAAGCACCGTGTATCCCGGTGCCACCGAAGAGGTTTGCGCGCCTGTGCTGGAAGCAGCCTCGGGCCTGAAGTGCGGCACCGACTTTACCTTGGGCTACAGCCCCGAACGTATCAATCCGGGCGACAAGGCGCATCCGATCGAAAAGATCGTCAAGGTCGTGGCCGGGCAAGACGCGGAAACGCTTGATACGCTGGCGGCGCTCTATGGCTCGATCATCGAGGCGGGTATCCACAAGGCCTCCTCGATCAAGGTTGCCGAGGCGGCCAAGGTGATCGAGAATACGCAGCGCGACATCAACATCGCGCTGATGAATGAAATCTCCAAGATCTGCGACCTCGTCGGCATCCGGTCGAGCGAAGTGCTGGAAGCGGCGGGCACGAAGTGGAACTTCCTGAAGTTCTACCCCGGCCTTGTCGGTGGGCACTGCATCGGCGTGGATCCTTACTACCTCACCGCCAAGGCGGAACAGTTCGGCTATCACCCCGAAGTGATCCTGGCCGGGCGGCGCATCAACGATGGCATGGGCAGCTATATTGCGCAGCGCGCGGTGAAGATGCTCGCTGCCGGGGGGCATCCGCTGAAGGATGCGCGCGTCGGCATTCTTGGCCTGACTTTCAAGGAAAACGTGCCCGATATCCGCAATTCCAAGGTCGAGGACATCTACCGCGAGCTTTGCGAATTCGGCATTCGCCCGCTGGTCCACGATCCGCTGGCGGAACCCGGCGCGGCACAGCGCGAATTTGGTATCACTTTGTGTGAATTGGACAAATTGACGAATCTCGACGTGCTGGTCTATGCCGTGTCTCACGCGGAATACGCGCAACTGGGGGTGGATGCGATTCAAGGCATGGTTGCGCAGCACGGCGTCGTCATCGATGTCAAATCCGTGATGCAGCCCACAGAGCTGCGTGCCGACATTCGGTACTGGAGTCTGTGATGCCCAACGATCGATCGCCAGCACTTGTGTTTCTGCGGACCAGTCAGGGCCAATAAAGTTGAGCAAGATCTCGATTACGCCGGTGGGTACATGCCGGATCAATACACCGCTTCGGCGCGGCAGCGCGCGTTATCCGATCCGCCTCGATCTTCAGCGGATCTATGGTTTTGTCCACACCAGCGAAGAAGCCTTGCAGCAACTGACTTACCGTCGCGGGGAATGCGTTTTCCCTTCGGAGGTGTTGCCGATCCTGTTTCGATCCAGCATCGCGCCAGGAAACGAACCGCCGCAAGACAAGCCGGCCGACCTGACGATCATCGAAATCAGTTCAACCAAGTCGCTGAAAATCGGCGACGTGGCTGTGCAATCGAACTACCTGATCCGCTATTTCGCCGATTTCTTCGCGGCGCGTGGGCGGGCCAAGCGCTATTGGGAACTGGCATCCTCTGGTGACATTGCCGGGCTGCAGGCCTATCTCGAAGGAGAACCCGTCTTTCGCCAGATGTCTGCCGAGGACCAAGCGCTTCTGTCCGCTGTTCGCATGGGCCTGCAATCATACGACCAGGTCCAGGCCGATATGGGCGCGATGGTTGACATGATCGGCAAAGATCGCGTGCTGTTCGTTACCCATGTGAACGCCGTGTCGGCCGATGGTGCGGTTGTCGCATCGCGCGACAAGCTGATCCGCTGGGTAAAAACCACGGCACAACGGTTGGGTGTGGAATGCTTCGACCCCACCGCGCTGATGCTTGAATTCGGGCAGGAACGCGCGATGGAGCGCGAAGGGCTCGACCTCACCCATTTCACCAATGCATTCTACGATCGCTGGTTCGCACGGGTGCAGCGCGATCATGTGCTGGCGCGCGCTTCGGATGGCGAACCCGATGTCGACGGCAGCGGCCAGTCGGACAGCTCAATCCTTGTCGAAAGTATTGCCGCCGCGTTGGAGCACGACGATTTCTTCGATGGCGCGCGCCAGCTGTATGCTGCGCTGAAATTGCATCCCGACAGCGTTTCGCTGCAATTGCTGCAAGGCCAGATCCTGACCCGCATTGGCGATTTCGATGGCGCGGCCAAGTTGCTGTCGCGCCATGTCGACGCGCTGGAAATGACGGCGGAAGTGCGACAGTCCTTGATGCGCGTTTTGCTGGAGACCGGCGACGCGGCAGGTGCACTGGCCATCGCGGAACAGATGCTCGGCGATGAATACGAAAACGTCGAGGTTTATGAAATCGCGGGCCTTGCGTCCGATCGTCTGGGGCAAGAGCGCGATGCCATGCGGTATCGCAAACTGGCGTTCCGGCTCGATCCGTCCAATTGTGCGGCGGCCGTTTCAGTTCTGGGCTATTTGCGGGCAGCCGGCGAAAGCGAGATGTACGCCGATTGGCTGCGCGAAGTGCTGGAAATACTCGAGAGCCGGGGCGACCATGATCTGGCCACTGGCATGACCGAATGGGCCATTGCCAGCCGGGAAGAAGAAGTGTTTTCCCGCGCGATCGTAGTCCTGGCCAGAAGCGACATGGTGATGTTGCCCGCCTTGATCGAAGATTCAGTGCGAGTGGGCATGGACTCAGCCATCGCGTCCGCGGCGGGTACTATTGCCGCCATGCCCAATCTGACGGAAAAGACTGCCCGAGCCTTGCGCGCGCAAGCCCAGAACTGGGCCGAAGTTGCCGACACGCGCTTTCAGGAAGGCCGCTGGCAGGAAGCATACTCGTTTGCGGCAGCGTGCCTTTCCGTCATGCCCACCAATTCCATTGCACGCAAAGTGCAGCGCAGTGTGGTGGACAGCTTGCGCGATGACGTGCGGGCGGCCGACAGCGATGAGGCGGTTATTGCCCTGTGTGCAGCAGCGGGCGACATCGTCTACCAGCGCCGCGCGATCACGGTGCTCTATGCCCGCGCACTTCTGAAGCAAGGCCGCCTTGACGAAGCCAAGCACGTGGCCAGGCGCACCTACGATGAAGACCCTGAAGACATCGACGCCCAAGGCAGTTATGCACAGATCGCTGCGCTCGCCGGCGATTTCCCAACGGCGCTGGAACAATATGGCAGCCTTGCGCAGGCAGAGCCGGATCGGACGGTGCGCTATCGCGCTGCCATCGACCGCTTCATGGCCAGTGCCGGTGCCAAGGGCATTCGCTATATCCGCGACATGCTGGCTCGAGGCCACTTCGACCAGGCCATTACTGCAAGCCACTTGCTGCAGCAGCATGTCAACATTCCCGAACGGATTGCTTCGGAAAACCTGCGTATTCGCAGCGCTTTGCGGACACAACTTCGCCGGCTTGACGAAGAAGCTGGCGGGCATGACGAAGCGCAGCAAATTCTGTCGCTGATGCTGTCGATTGCACCGAACGATGCCTCGGTAGTGCGTCGCTCGGCCATCGAAGCCATGAAGCAGCAGGATTTCGAACGTGCCGTCGAGCTATGGCAAAAACTCGAACAGATTCTGCCGGGATTGGCGAGTGCGACGAACAACCTGCACCGCAGCCAGGCCATGGCTCGCCGCAAGGCGCGCAACGTGCGACCGGCACGGCCAAATCGGCTGATGGCCGGGTGATGATCTTGATGAAAAAGACCGAACGGGGAAGGAGACTGGAATGGCCTATCGGGGCATGATCCAAAGTCTGGGGGTCGCGGAATCACACCCGCAGATCCGCACCCTCTATGCGGGCAACGCGTTCGAGGCCGTGGAATTGGCAGCGCCCTCCGAGACAGGCGAAGTCGTCCAGCTTTTGAATTCTGCCGACCCGCTCGTTACCGGCGTGGACGAGGATGCTGCGGCACTTGTCGCCCGGGCGCTGATCCAGATCGACGAACGCGATCTCGCCGGTGCCGCGCGCACGCTCGATCTGGCGCGACTTCCCGCCGAAACGGCACTTGATGTGAAGCTGGATTGGGCGGAGGTTTTCGCCAAGGCCAATCTGCACGAGCAGTCGGACGCATTGTTCGAAGTATTGATGCGGGATCATCCCGGCTCTCGCAAAGTCAACTTCCTGTTTGCCAAGCGATTGTTCATGCGCGGCTTTGTGGTGCGGTGCGCCGAAATCCTCGATGCGGCCAAGCCGTTCCCGGAAGGCTCCGGCAGGCATGTTTTCGTCGAACGCGTCCACCACCTGCGTGCGGTGCTTGAGGCGGGTGAGGGGCGGCAGATCCATGTGGGTGACGATTGCCGCATGCTGGCGATGAAGCATGCCATTGGTGCCCATGCCAATCGGCCGATGCGGGATTTGCCCAGCGGCAGGATCGGCAAGATCGTGTTGATCACCGGCAGTTTGGGGCCGGGGGGAGCGGAGCGGCAGCTATCGCGCACCGCCGTTGAGCTCGAGCTTTCGCGGCGGCGCAACGGCCAGATCGGCGGGATTTCCGTCGATCGACCGGTGGAAGTGATCGTCCGTTCGCACAGCGCCGAAGGCCAGCGCGATTTCTTCCTTGATGATCTGAAAGCTTCGGACGTCGAAATCCGCGAGATCGACCGGATGGAGCCTTTGGCTACGCCGGACCTCGGCGTTGACGATCCGGATATTATGGCGCTGCTGGATTATCTGCCACCCAAGGTCAATTTCGGTGTTCGCCGGTTGGTCGCGCATTTCCGCGAAGCGCAGCCCGACGTCGTTTCCATCTGGCAGGATGGCGCGTGCCTGTTCGCCGGCCTTGCCGCCGTCGTGGCCGGTGTGCCGCGTGTTCAGCTGGTCATTCGCGGTTTGCCGCCGGTGATCCGCAAGCACATGTTCCAGCCGGAATACGAAGTGATGTACCGTGCCATGGCGATGGTCCCCGGCGTGGAGTTCATCAGCAATTCCAAAGGCGCCGCGCGGGCTTATGCCGAATGGCTCGATGTGCCGATCGAACGCTTTTCCATCGTCTACAACGGCGTGCAGCGTATGCCATGCCCGGCCAGTCCGGCGCTCGATGCGCAATGGAGCGATTTTATCGCCCGTACGCCCGATGCCACGCATACGGTGGGCGGTGTGTTTCGCTTCGATACCGACAAGCGCCCCACCACGTGGATCCGCTTTGCCGCACGCTATGCCAAGCGGCATCCCAATTCGCGGTTCCTGCTCGTCGGCGGTGGCCGACTGCTCGATCATTCGATCGCGCTGGCGGAAGAACTCGGGATTGCGGACCGCATCCTGTTCGTCGGCCGATCGACCGACGTGGGCTATTGGATGAAGAAGATGGACGTGCTCGTCCTTATGTCTTCATTCGAAGGCCTGCCGAATGTGCTGATCGAAGCGCAGTACCTTGGCGTTCCGGTCGTTTCGACACCGGCTGGCGGGGCATCGGAATGCTTTATCGAGGGCGTGACCGGGCATATCCTGGGCTGCGCCGACAAGACCGACCTCGACGAAGCCTGCGAGAAAGTGCAGGCGCTGGTCGGGCGTGCACAGGATCCGGCGATTTTCGATCCGGCAACGCGCGATTTCCTCGAACCGAACTTCTCGATCCCCAAAATGCTCGAAAATTTCGTGCATGTGACTTGCGGCGTGGCGCGCGGCTGAGGCAAAGCGCCGCGCGTAGCCCCGACCCATCCGGAGAATTACAGTGGCGATCCTCGTTACCGGCAACGCCGGCTTCATCGGCTTTCACACGGCCAAGACCCTGCTTGAACGCGGGGACGATGTCGTCGGCATCGATGTGGTCAACGACTACTACGATCCGGCAATCAAGGAAGCGCGCCTCAAAATCCTTGAGGAAACCGCGCGTCGCACCAATGCCGGCTACACCTTCGTGCGCGCCAATCTGGCTGATCGCGATGCGGTGGAGCGCTGTTTCGGCGAAAACGACATCAAGCGGGTGATCAATCTCGCTGCGCAAGCCGGGGTTCGCTACTCGATAGAAAATCCGCACGCCTATGTTGAAAGCAACATCATCGGCTTCACCAACATTCTCGAAGGATGTCGGCACAACGGAGTAGAGCACCTCGTTTATGCTTCTACCAGCAGCGTGTATGGTGGCAACCTCGCCATGCCGTTCACCGAGCACAAGGGTGCCGACCACCCCCTGCAGTTCTATGCCGCGACCAAGAAGGCGAACGAGCTGATGGCGCACAGCTACAGCCACCTCTATCGCCTGCCGACCACCGGACTGCGGTTCTTCACCGTCTACGGTCCGTGGGGCCGGCCCGATATGGCGCTGTTCCTGTTTGCCAAGAACATCCTTGCCGGCAAACCGATCAACGTCTTCAATTATGGCAACCACACGCGCGATTTCACTTATGTGGCCGACATCGTCGAAGGCGTGATCCGCGCCTGCGACAAGCCCGCGGCCCCGAACCCCGATTGGGACGGCGCGAACCCCGATCCGGCCACCAGCAACGCGCCGTACCGGATCTACAACATCGGCAACAACAACCCGGTGAAGCTGACCGAATATATCGGCGCGCTGGAAGCTGCGATCGGGCGCAAGGCCGAACAGAATCTGATGCCGTTGCAGGCGGGCGACGTGCCCGATACCTTTGCTGATGTGTCCGACCTAGAACGCGAACTGGGCTACAAGCCGTCGACGACCGTGACCGAGGGTGTCGCCAACTTCGTGAAGTGGTATATGGAATATATGCACAAGGACCAGCCGTCGCTGGGCTGAAGTCCCGAAGTGTGAAGGAACGTTGCAAATGCCCATGGTGAGCCAGCCGGATACGCTGCCGGAAGCGGCCGTCACCACGGCGGTGACGCTGTTGCGCGCAGGGCAGTGGGACGAGGGTTTTGCCGCCGCTGCTGTTGAAGCTGCGGCGGGGCAGGTGCCGGGCGGTGAGCTGAAGCTGTTGCTGGCCATCGCCAAAGTCAGATCGGGCGTCGCGCCTGTCGAAGTTATTACCGCAGATCTCGTGTGCGGCGGAAACCGGCGCGATCTTCGCCGCCTGCTGATCAGTCCGTTGATCCAGCAAAGGGCGCTGAACGATGCGGTGGCAGTGCTGGGCACCGTTATCGCCGCCGCGCCACCGGCACTGGACGAAGTGCGGCAGCGCTCGGGGCTGTTGGCCCGGCTTCAGCGCTGGGACGAGGCGATCGTCGACGCCGATGCTTGTGGCTTGGCCGACCCTCTGGACCCCGACGCGCAGGCCAAGCGGCTACAATATCGCTTACAGGGCGGCAGGGTGGCCGAAGCGGCGGTGATCGCGAAGGGGCTGGAAGAACTGCCCACCGACGACCGCGCCTTGACCTTCATGCTTCTCGCGCTGATCCGCGGCAAGGATTTCGCCTCGGCAGCCGAACTGGTCGATCGCATTGATGCGGGCGAGGTCGATGATGCCGGGCTTGCCGCCAACATGGTCCACGCGCTCGCCTGTGTCGGGCGCTTCGACGAGGCCATCGAGCTTGGCGACCGCTTCATCGACTGGACGGTCGATGGCCCGCTGCTGCGCACGCATCTGGGGCAGGCGTGGATGGATGGCCCACATGGTGCGGAACGGTTCGCCAAGGCGATCGAACATTTCGAGGCTGGCGTCGCCCACGCACCTGATGACTTGCGGCTGATCTCGTCGCTGGGCGACCTGTTGCTGCGCACCGGCAAGACCGAGCGGGCCATTCCCTACCTCAAGCAGGCAGTGGAGCAGCAGCCCAAGCTTGCGCAGATCCGCGCGCTTTATGCCCGCGCCCTGAAGCAGACCGGGCGCCATGCCGAGGCGGCCGACGAGTTCGCCACCATGATCGCCGACGCGCCCGATCAGGGCGGCCGCTGGCAACGCTATGCCGCCGGCGCGCTGGCGCAGGCGGGTCGCAAGGAAGAGGCGGCCGACATGTTCGACGCCTGGGTCTCCACCCGCCGCGAAGGCTTGCCGGATTCGTTCGGTCCCGGCCTTGAAGCGCTGTGGGACAAGATCGACAAGGTGAAGATCCCCAAGGCCCGCTTCGACTGGGCATGGTCGCTGCGCGCGCCCGATGCACCAGAAACCGACCGCGCCGATTGGGAACGCCGCGCCCGCTGGGGCCATCTGGCTGATCACTACCTGCTCGATTGGCTGGAATGCCGCGACGAACAGGTGGAAGAGGCGATGTATCACTTCGCCGACGAACTCGATGTCCTCGAACGGTTCTGCGAGGAAGCCCGTGCCCGCGCGCCGGGCAAAGGCGTGGTCTTTGCCTCCGGCCACGTCGGCGCGATGTATTTCGGCCCGCTCGCGCTGGAACTCGTGGGAGAGCGCTCGCGATGGCTCGCCTCTACGCCGAGCGTGGCCCGCACGTCCTATGCCCAGTCGCTGATCTCGACCAGCGACCAGACCGACACGCAGGTCGTCCGCGCCTTCATGCAGGCGTTGAAGCGCGACAACATCGTCGTCATTGTCGTCGATGGCGCGATCAACCTTGCCGCCCCGCGCATCGAATTCGCCGGCCAGGAGATCACGTTCTCCGATTTCGCCGCGCGTACCGCCCAGCGCATGGGATCGCCATCGGCCTTCGTCGCGCCAGTGTGGCGCGAGGATAACCACTTGGGCTTCATGCTCGAACATTTGCCCATGCCCGAAGAAGACGAGGGCGCGGACGAATATGCGCTGCGCTGGCAAGAGGCCTACCTTGGCCATCTGCGCAAGTTCCTGTCCGGCCGGCCGGAGAACCTGCGCCTGTCGGGCGGCATCTGGCGCCACATCCGCTAGGGCGTCCGCTTGCGCATCGCCCTGCTCACCCGCTCTTACCCGAGCGAGGACAACCTTTACCAGTATCCCTTCGTCCACCGGCGCGTGGTGGCCTATCGCGCGCTGGGGTACGAGGTCCGGTTACTGCGGCTTGCGCCCGAGGAAGGCGAGCACATTTTCGACGGTGTGGAGTGCAGGGCCGTGCCCGCCGCTTCCTTTTCAGCGGCGGTGGCGGCATTTGAACCGCACGTAGTCGCAGTGCACGGGCCGGACGAGGCGATGTGGCCTGCCATCGCCGCGCTGGAATGGCGCTGGCCGATCTGCGCATGGCTCCACGGGTCCGAGATTCCGGCGTTCTTCCGTGAAAAGGCCCAGCGCATCGCCGACCCGGCCCTGCGCGATGCAACGCTGACCGCCGTTTCCGCCCGCGCCGCATTCTGGCGTGAAGCGCTTTCGCCATGGCCCAAGGGTTTGAGCCTCGCCTTCGTCTCGCAAGATTCCATCGGCCTGATGCGCCGCGATCTGGGCGACTTGCTGCGCGATGATCGGCTGGCTGTACTGCACAATCCCATCGACACCGACCTGTTTGCCTACCGGGCCAAGGATGCAACGCAGCGGCTGAACGTGCTGTCGATCCGGCCCTACGATTCCCCCACCTATGGCAACGACATGGCGGTCGCTGCCGTCCTTGCGCTGGCCAGCCATCCCGCGTTTCCCGCCATGCGATTCAACTTCATCGGCGATGGCCCGCTGTTCGATGAAACGCTTGCCCCCTTGCGCGGACTTGCCAATGTCACCATCGACCGACGCTTTGTGAGGCAGGAAGAAATTGCCGCGCTCCATCGCGAAAACGGCGTGTTTCTGGTGCCCACGCGGCTGGATACCCAAGGCGTATCGCGCGACGAGGCGATGGCGTCGGGCCTCGTCCCCGTGACGAATAGTGTCTTCGCGGTACCGGAGTTCGTCGATGAACGATGCGCCGGTCTCGCTTCAGCCGACGATGCAGAAGGCCTCGCGCGCGAGATCGCTGCCATGGTCGACGATCCGGCGCTGTTCCTCGCCCGCAGCGCGGCGGCGGCGGCGCGGGTTCGCAGGCAATCGGCACACGGCATCGTCATCCCGCGGGAACTGGCGTGGATGGAGCGCTGCGCGCAAGTCTGATAGGCAATTCCTCTTAACCGGGGACCGCCGATGCAACTTCGCCACTTGCGCTATTTCACCACGCTTGCGCGGGTGCACCATTTCGCCAAGGCGGCGGCAGAATGCGGTGTGTCGCAGCCCACGTTGTCTGCCGGCCTATCCGCGCTGGAGCATGAATTCGGCCGCCGGCTGGTCGATCGCGACCGCCGTTTCGTCGGCCTGACCGAACATGGCGAGGCGATGCTGCCCTGGGCGGAGCAGATCCTCGGCGCGGTAAACGGCATGGCCCATGCCGTTTCCGCAACCGCCGCGCCCGTCACCGGCGAATTCGGGCTTGCCGCAATTCCTGCCGCGCTGCCCTTGGTCGGCCTGTTCGGTGAGGCCCTGTTGCAGCAGTATCCCGGCCTGTCGCTGGCGGTGCGATCCGCCACCTCGCGCGAAATCGAGCGCGGGTTGCAGGCATTCGAATTCGACGCCGGGCTGACCTACCTCGACCATGAGCCGCCGGCCAACGTGCTGTCGGTGCCCCTCGTTGCCGAAAAGTATCTGTACGTGGCGCGGCGCGGCGAAGGCTTCGACACCCACGAAACGATCAGCTGGCAGGAAGCCGCCGCCCAGCCGCTGTGCCTGCTGCATCAGGGCATGCAGTACCGCCGCATCCTCGATGCCCGGCTGTCGGCGCGCGGCCTTGCCATCGCGCCGCGCGTGGTGGCGGATAGCTATGTCGCGCTGCTGGCGATGGTGCGGTCGGGCGGGTTCGCGACGATCGTGCCCGATGGCTATGCCAGCCTGATGGCCGGGCTCGAATGGGCGCATTTCCTGCCGTTCGACGAGGCGGAGGAGGCTCGCCGGATCGGGCTGGTGATCG